>JBFYPS010000305.1:0-2753 GCA_041303135.1 Crocinitomicaceae bacterium
TTACAAATCCGCACTACTCTTTCTGTTCTTGATACATTTTGGTATGCAAGCACAACCGGGTTTAGTCAAGCACATCAATCAAAAAAATTTTGACACAATCGTCACACAAAGCGGCAATAAAAAAGAACTCACTGTAATTAATGCTGAGAAGAAAAAAGTGGCAATTATTCGCTTGAAAGACAACTTAAAAGACGGTTGGCAAGAAAAATTCAATCAACAGGAAATGTTGGTTGAAAAATCCATGTATAAAAACGATCAATTGGATGGTTTGCAGATTTTTTATGACAACCAAGGTAAAATCAGAGAAAAAAAAGAACATCGATGGAATCCTGAAACCAAAAAATCGGAACTTCATGGCATTTATGAAAGTTATAGTCAGGGGAAAAAGTTAATGCAGCATACTTATAAAAACAACAAGCAAAACGGCCCTTTCAAGGAATGGAACACGAATGAAATTTTAGTAAAAAAAGGAACGCACCAAAACAATCAACTCGTTGGAAAATATGAAGAGTTTACGAATAATGGAAAAAAACGAGCCATTCGAAACTACATCATCATCACTTCAGAACTTGGAAAAGAGCAGTCAGTTTTGCACGGAAATTATGTTTACTACAAAGAAAACGGCAAAATCCTTTCGGAAGGCATATATGAAAACGGCAAAAAAACAGGCAAATGGATTGCATTTCATCAACAACAGCCTCATTTAGAATCTATTGTGTATTACAAAAACGACCAAATATTTGGCACGTATGAACGTTATCATCCTGATGGAATCTTGTCCACTAAAGGAACTTATTACTACGAATTGATGGTCAACGATTCGCTGATTAAATATGTAAACGATGGCAAAAAGGAAACCTATCATAAAAACGGGAAACCGCAAATGATGGAATTCTATAAAATGGGCAAATTGGATGGTTTGTGGCAACGTTTCTACGAAGATGGCACGATTCAAGAAGAGCGAAATTATGAAGACAACTTAGAGTCGGGAATCAAAAGATATTACGACAAAAATGGTTTGAAAATCCATGAAGTGACAATGAAAATCATCGTCCTGGACGGCAAAAAAACGAGTGTGAAAGATGGTTTTGAATACCGCTGGAATAAAGGAATTTTGACATTAAAATCGGAATTCAAAGATGGTTTGGAAATCGGGACTCGTGAAACCTTCTATGATGACGGAAAAAAAAGAGAAGTTGTAACCTTGAAAGAAGGCTATTTTCATGGCGATTATCAAGAATTTCATCCCAACGGGAAATTAAAACGCTTTGTGGAATATGAAATTTCAAAAAATGAAGCGACGCCAAGACATCGAATTTTTGGCTGGACCAAAGATTACGACACGTTGGGCAATTTGACCTACCAAAAATTCTTAGGATTGAAAGACCAAACGATTGTGGAAAGCAGATATGACAACAACAAAGTGGTTTATTGGCAAATTCCAGATTTGATGGAACTAAACTATTTTCCAAATGGCCCATTATTGTCATTGAAAACTTTCTTTTTTTACAACCAAGCGGCTCTTCATTTTTACTTTTACAGAGACAAAAAATTACGGAAAATCATTTTTCAAGACCCCGAAAGTTTAACCACAACCATGTCCGATTTTACCAGCGATGGCGCATTGGCACACATTTATCTGGACAATCCTGAAACAAACCCCAAACCTGCTTCCATCAGTCAAGTGCAAAAAGTAAAAGCGCAATGGAATCCCGATTGGAATGAAAATCCATTATTTACAGACTTTACAAAAAATGGAACGTATGAATTGAAATACAAAAACGGCAAAACATTTTTCAAAGGACATTTTACAAACGATTTGCCCGACGGCGATTTTGTGATTTTTGACCCGATTCAAAATGACACTTTGGTCTATAAATTCTACGAAAAAGGCGTTCAAAAAGGTCAATTCACTGAAAAATTTGGCGGAAAGAATATCGTCCGAACAGGCGATTTTCATGACAATGGTGTTTTGAAAGCAGAGGTTAATTTTCAGAAAAATGGTTTGCCCAATCGTACATACAAAAACGATGATACAGGACGACGATGGTTCACAGAAGAATTTCATGACAATGGAAAGCCGAAATATTTCAGGGATGAAAATTCAGGTTTATCAGCCGATTATGACATAAAAGGATTGAAAGTTTCGGAAACAGTTTTGCTTGATGGAAAACCCGATTGGAAAGTGAGACGAAATTTTCATCCGTATTCCACGCAAGTCAAAACGGAAATGTTTTATTATAAAAATGAACAAGATAGTTTGTATTTAGGTTATTTCCCAAATGGCGATTTAGAGTTCAAAGTAGCTTATAAAAACGGAAAACGCAATGGAAGTTATTTTGCCTATCAAGCAGATCGAAGTTTGAAAGTGATGGGTTTTTATGAAAATGATTTGGCTGAAGGCGAATGGGTACAATATAAAGACGGCGTCGCAGAAACTATTTTCTATGAAAAAGGCAAAGCAATTGTGAAACCAAAAACCCAAAAATGCGGTTGTTCGGATGATCGATTGAGCAAAAATCAAATCAAATTTGCACAAACGGTCGATGGGCTGATTTCGTATCAAGACCTAAAATCTTTCATCCCTGAATATATAAAACCGGTGAATGATTTGAATTATGGTTCCATATTTTTCAGAAATTATCAGTTTAGTAACGGTCATCAAAGTGGGTTTTCGTCTTTACAATTGTTAATGTTCAAGCCACTCGCATTTGATTTGCCTGCCAATCAACAAATTAGAATCACTTTGAATC
>JBFYPS010000306.1:0-4493 GCA_041303135.1 Crocinitomicaceae bacterium
CTGCTACACGGCCGCCGAGGCCAAGCGCCTTGCCAAGCAGTTGGGTCTGAAGCCCGTGACGACCCCGATCACCAGCCCACAGACCAACGGCATGGCCGAGAGCTCCGTCAAGACGTTCAAGCGAGACTACGCCAAGCTGGCGCACAGGCCCGATTCACAGACGGTGATGGGGCAGTTGAAGGCTTGGTTCGATGACTACAATTCCTTCAACCCGCACAGCGCCTTAGGCTATTTGCCACCGCAGCTGTTTCGGGAAAAAAGATCGGCAACCTAAAACTGCCGGTGGTACTGGAATACGGGGTCAAGACCAGCTGCTACTCATCCCTCCATTGCTTGCCACATGAAAATCAACCTCTGCGCCATTCCTTGAGTGGGCTAGCATTTAATACGGCACATAATTTGGAATATTTTCTACACGAGATTTTAGAATGGAAAATGGCATTTCCAATGGTTCAATGAGAAGTGCATCAGTAATTCCAAATCTCACAAATTCTTCAAGCTCTTGCCCCCCCCCGTTGGCCCCAATTTGAATCAGTTTGGTTGGTTTTGGGAGTTTATATTTCTCAATGATTGTGAAAGAGGTATTCATGCGTGGCTTTCTCAAGAAGTTTTAATCGAGCCACTGCGCAGGCAGTTGAATATCAGGCATATAATCAACATTTGGAAAATCCAATGCGTGTGGTAATTTGGCAATTTCAAATGTGCTTGTCCTAGTTTTTTTAATGAATGTTAGTTCAAAAACTCTAGGCGCATAAAAACCATTCAAGTCAACGATACCCATGGCGTTATTTGGATGATTGTGAACCACAAAGTGTGTTTTTAAGAGTTTTCGGAAAACAGCCTCGACAATCCCAAAGAAATTAGTTTGCGCCCAACTTTCGATTAAATGAAACTCGATAACCATTATCCTAAACTTTGACAATATTCGAGTAGGACATGAAAGCAAAGTCTCATACTCGCCACCCTCAATGTCCATTTGTAGCAGGAGCGAGTCATCTTTAGCAAATACAGTGAACGAATCAACCCAATCTTCTAACGAAATAAAATTCTCGTAGGTGTTGGCGCCAAGGAACTTCTTCGTAAATGAAAGTGCCAATGTCCCAGATGGAACCACATCAACAGAAAAATCTGCCAAATGAGAGCCAATTTGATATTTTCGAAAAAGGTCTTGCTCAAATGAAGCGATGTCATCAACGCCAGGCGAAAAGCAAGCTTCAATCCCTTCGAGATCATTTGGCAATAGATAGCCGCCATCAGCGTCAGCCC
The DNA here is from genome assembly GCA_041303135.1 of Crocinitomicaceae bacterium. Taxonomy (GTDB): domain Bacteria; phylum Bacteroidota; class Bacteroidia; order Flavobacteriales_D; family Crocinitomicaceae; genus JAQVCM01. The sequence continues at coordinate 1,267 of JBFYPS010000306.1, forward strand.
CAATTCTAATCAATTCATATGAACATGATTTCGGTTGAATCATTTTGACGAGTTGTTGCAGTCTAGATTTAGAGACCATAGGATCGATGAATATTCCTTTGGAGAAAAAATCATATCTTGTATTTATTTCTTGAGACATAGGACCCTTTTTAATAAAATTTCAAAAAGATAAAGAAGAGTCAGGCTGCTGCCTATCTAGCCCGACAATACGGCTCTGAATAAATCGGATTAGATTTAGCTCATAATCAGATAAATTTCCCAATCGCAAATGCTCAAAAACCGAAAAAGCCTTGGCGGCCGAATTCAGATCATTCATTAATAAAAATGCATAACATAAATGTAGCCAGCCAGAATGATTTTCAGGTTGTTTAGTCGTTAGATGGTCAAAGTAAATAGCTGCCATTCGTGGTTTTTCATTGTTTAAACAATGTATACCCAATGTATATAACAAAAATGGAGTATCGCTGGCATCACATTTTTCATAATAAACTTCCAGTAGACTAGTTGCCTCGTATTGACCAAAGTTATTCGAAATTATGGCGCACTTTTGAATTAATTCTTGAAGCGAGATTGAGCCATTGTCGATTTGCTTCTTAAGTTCATTCTTCGAAAAAAAATCGAAAGATTGGGGCTTTGGGATAGAAACAATAGGGTTTATGTCGCCAATCATTCTTGACATACTTTGAAAAGTTGAGCCAGAATATCCCACTATGTTGGAATGAGCCAATATCAGCATATCAATTGTACCTTGAATAACAGAATCCTTGCCCCTGAAAATATTTCCATGGTATGTTCTGTCATCATCATCCTGACATTGCGACATCCAGCCTTGATCTATCTCTTTCTTCGTAACAAATGAGGTTTTATGACGGCTATACACATTTGAGTGCACGCTGGCGAGTGATTCAGCAATGGGATCATCTGAGCAAACGAAAAACTTTTTGCCTTTGTGATGGGTAACAAGTATCTGAACCTCATGATCTGTTAAGCCAACATTAAGATCAGTCCTTCTTAAGTGCAAACCATAAAATGGGCCGTTTATTTTTTCCAGAATGAATTTTTTTACTTCGGAAGTAATATACTCATCGAAATCTAGATTCTTCAATTCATTCTGAATAAGTTCATATGGAATCCACTTGGGTAGAACTGCTGGATAATAAAAAATATTTTTGCCTGTTAAAATTACTTTTTGCTCAAAGTCATGCAAAGACTCATAGTTGTAAGCGGATCCATAAACAACATTCAGCGCTTCAGATGCAATTTGGTCATGTAGTAAAAAAACGTTTGACTTGAGCTGATTCCGAAGGGTTTTGATTGACAAATTTGATGTAAGGTGTTTGCTCTTAAAAAGATCAGAAAAACTTGCAGCACACCAATTATTTATGGGCCAATGTACGCAATAAGATAGTTTGAAATAATGGGCAATGGCTAATCCAGAAATCAAGGAATTTATCCGATTCCCAAGTCCTCCATCACAAAATATGATCATGCGAGCAGTTTGCATAATGAATCCGTTACTTTAAACCAAGAATAACTTTCAACACTTAATTCAGAAAAATCTTTCCTTTCAATATTTTTTAAAATCTCTACTAGACAATCAATATCAGGTTCTATATATGCACTAGCACTCAAATCATCCTTGAGAATTTTGTTCTGAAGATATTTTCCATCTATAGGGGTATATTTACGGCCATAAAGAAAATCATCTGTAGCCCCTCCCGATGTTGCAATTACTGGTGTCCCACACGTTTGTGACTCTAGCGCAGGTAGATTAAAACCTTCTGCACGGTATGGTGTCACATAAGCATCGGCCAAATTATAGAGTGCGTTGATTTGTGCCAGATTTAAATGGCCGGATAGAAGACGAATGGAGTCTATGGCGTCAGCATCTGTTATCCCCATATCGCTTAGAATTTTCTCAATATATGATTCGGAATTCATCAAATATGTCGATCGCTGATCTTTTAGTAAAAGTTTTAGGTTTTTATTTGATTTTCGTGCGGTAATAAATGCTTCAATCAGGATGTCTAATCCTTTATTCCAATGGTGTGTGCCTATATTCAACAGAATGATATCATTCTCATGGTAACCAAGAATTGCTCTGTTATCGGCAATTGTTACTTCATCCATTTTGAAAAAGTAGCTCATGTCTGCTGCGTGAGGTATCACATGAACTATGCTTTCTGGTATTCCATTGGCAATCAGTCGATTTCGACTCCATTGGCTAGGTGTATGTATCTTTCCTCCGTTGGCAGCATATCGATCAACAGAAGTTTGATTGTAAATTGAGCTATTCAATCCGAATTCTGTTACGGCGAATGTGACGGTGGGAATATTTACTGGAGTATCCAAGTTGAAAGGAGCAAATATCCTATAAATTGCATTTATATTGATTTGCTCAGATATTTCATCAATAATTTCACGATCGTAATCATTAAAGCCTGCCGAGTTCTCACCCAAAGACCAATGTGGCATGATGAATGGCATATCAGTATGATGAATAGAGGCTTGACCTGACTTATGCCAATGCAACAACTGAAATTGATTAACTAGAGCATACGAGTGGCTAACGTTTCGCCAGCCTTCGACCTGTATCTTCATTGCTTTATTCGCTTCAATGCTCATGCGCGTTACTGGCTTTGGGCCGCTCCATAAATTTTCGAGCTGTATCTTCACGGTTGGCCAACCAAAAGTTATCAAAGATAGATATACCTGGTTCTTGCCCATATCTTTGCAGCTGCTCGACGTCTTGCATTTTTTTCGTTGGCACTCCTTGATCCTGTAAAAAGGTAACAAAATCTTCTCTGGATTTCAGATAGCTCAATTTATGCGGGATCAAATCAAGTGTTTGCGCTGCATTCATTGTGACTCCTTGTGGCTGACAGCAAACTTTTTAACACCCCGATGGACAAGCAAATTTTGTGCCAGATTTAAAATCTTGGATTAAGCATTGAACAAAGACGACGATATCTCGATAAATTGAATGTTCAAGGTGGCAAGAAATTGCCGTCGACAGGCTTCTATTTGCCGCAGTCGTGCCATCCGTGAATGTTTTGATTCAAGGCTCCTAAGAGCCAAGTTGAAGCTCCTCAACGACAGATCACTAAGCTGGGAGTGAAGGCGCCAGATGCAAAGACTTGTAAGAGCTCTGTAATCAATCACAGAGATTGCCGGCCATTTTAGGCGATAGCCTTTTTCGTTGGGTGTGAGATCAATCGAAGCTAATG
>JBFYPS010000307.1:0-9499 GCA_041303135.1 Crocinitomicaceae bacterium
TCATCGGTAGTAACGGAGAATTAATCGGTTATGCAGGCGGTCTTGCTGCCAAAAAGAAATTATTGGAATTGGAAAATCCAGTGTTGAAGAATCAGTTGAGTTTGTTTTAGATTAAAATAAATTTGGATTTTCAATTTTATGTACATAAATTTGTACATAAATCAGTACAAGTAAATTTCATTTTTATGTTAACTACATCCATTTCAGATTTCAGAAAAGATATTAAAAGATATTTCGATAATGTAACGCAGAACTTTGAAACGTTAATTATCAACCGCGGAAAAGACAATGGAGTGGTAATCATGTCATTGGCTGAATACAATTCTTTATGTGCTACTCAGCATGAACTTTCATCCAAAGAAAACGAGAAACGACTAGATTCTGCGATTGAAAAATTAAAATCTGGAAATGCTTCTAGCCAAAATTTGATTGAAGAATGAAATTCATTTTTGTAGATGAATCTTGGGAAGACTATTTGTACTGGCAAAAAACAGACAAAAAGAAACTAAAGAGAATCAATGATTTATTGAAAGATATTTCAAGAACTCCATTTCACGGAATTGGTAAACCTGAGCCACTTAAATACAAATACGCTGGATTTTGGTCGCGCAGAATAGATGAAGAACACCGACTTATTTACCAAGTAAAAGATGATGAAATTTTAATTGCGAAATGCAGATTTCATTATGATTGAAAATTACACTTATTCTATCAAAGACAACTGCCTAATTCCCTCCATGGCAACAATCGCCACAGCATTTGCTAAATTGAAACTGCGCACTTTACCTGGGAAAGGAATCGTGACTAATTGAGATTGAAAACGCTGGAACAATTCATCACTTAATCCAGTAGCTTCGCGACCGAAAACCAAATAATCGCCTTTTTTTAAATCGATTTTATAGAAAGATGTGTCGGTTCTAGCTGTGAAAAAGAAAACGCGACTTTTGTCTTCGACAGAATCATACCACGCTTCAAAATGATTGTGGAAACAGATTTCTAAATCCTTCCAATAATCCAAACCTGCACGTTTCACACGGGCGTCTGTGATTTCAAAACCCAATGGAGCAATCAAATGTAATCTGCTTTTTGTGGCGACACACAAGCGACCAATATTGCCAGTATTATTCGGGATTTGTGGTTCAACCAAAACGATATTGAAATTCAATTCGTCGTATTTATCCGTTACATTTTCCATTAAAATTCAATTGCATCTAAACATTTCATCCCGTCGATCGCCGCTGAAATAATTCCACCGGCATATCCAGCACCTTCTGCACATGGAAACAAACCTTTCACTTGCGGATGTTGCAAAGTGATTTCATCACGCGGGATTTGAATGGGTGAACTTGTTCTCGATTCTGGTGCGTGTAAAACTGCGTCGTTTGTCAAATATCCATGCATTTTTTGTCCGAAATCGACAAATGCTTTGCGCAATCTATTGGAAATAAATGGCGGTAAAACGTCATTTAAATTGACACTTACGATTCCCGGCTGATAAGAAGATCTTGGGAAAGAAGTTGATTTTTTGTTGTCTACAAAATCCTTCATACATTGTGCTGGAACTTTTTGCGTTTTTCCTGCAGCTTCCCAACAAGCTTTTTCCACTGATTTCTGGAAATCCAAGCAAACCATTGGATTGTTTTTCCAATTGGGCAATTCTTCAGGTTCCACGCTGACAACGATGCCAGAATTGGAATACGGATTGTTTCTTTTCGAAGGCGACCAACCATTTGTGACCACTTCTCCTTCCGCAGTAGCACAAGGCGCAACAATTCCGCCAGGACACATGCAAAATGAATAAACGCCTTTTCCTTCTACTTGCGTGACCAAACTGTACGAAGCAGGCGGCAAAAATGAATCGTTCACACGTCCGTGGTATTGAATTTTGTCAATTAAATCTTGTGCATGTTCGATTCGAACGCCAAGTGCAAAAGCTTTTGCTTTCAATTCCAAACCTTTGTTGTGGAGCAATTCAAAAATATCTCTAGCTGAATGTCCAGTCGCTAAAATGGCATTTTTGAAATCGAATTTTTGATTCTGATTGATTTCAATTCCAGACAATTGCCCGTTTTCTATGAATAAATCTGTCAATTTGGATTCGAAATGCACTTCACCACCAGCAGCAATGATTGCTTCGCGCATATTGACGATGATTTGTGGCAATTTATTGGTTCCAATGTGTGGATGCGCTTCAACCAAAATATCTTGATCTGCCCCAAAATGGACAAACCATTCCATCGCCTTCAGCACATCGCCTCGTTTTTTGGAGCGTGTATATAATTTTCCGTCGGAATAAGTTCCTGCTCCACCTTCGCCAAAACAATAATTTGATTCAGGATTTACGATGGATTCTTTGTTCAATTTCGCTAAATCTCGTCTGCGTGCTCGGACATCTTTTCCACGTTCAAAAATCACAGGTTTGATTCCTTTTTCGATGGCACGCAAGGCAGCAAATAATCCCGCAGGTCCAGCGCCAATGATTGCCACGGCGTTTTTCTCGTTGACTTTTTGCGCCTCAAAATAATTCCTTTGTACTTCAACTTCACCGTTTAGAAAAACTTCAAAAGATGCATTGATTTTGATCTGACGTTTTCGCGCATCGATGGAACGCTTTCGCCATTTGAAAGTAAAATCCGTAGCATTTATATTGAGTTCTTCCGCAATTTTCTCGCGTAAAAAGACATCATCTTTGGCTTCTTCTAAAGGAATTTGAAATTGAACAATAACACTCATTTGTGTTCTTTAAAAAGGATATTAAAAGAAAATTTATCCCTCAAAGATAAGCGAAAACCACCAAACGCGGTTATATAATCTGTCGATTGGCGCAGAAACTGGAGAATCATCTTGAATCAAAACATTTCCAAAACTTTGAGAATATTTTAATTCTAATCCTAATTTGAAATAAGGCAAGAAAAATTCAACGCCACCACCAACTTGTCCTTGGTAATCGTGTTTTTTCAATTTGATAAATGGATCGATTGTAGATTGTGTCGCTTTTTCTTGAGATTGTAAATCCAAGGAATATTGCACGCCACCCAAGGCATAAGCCACAAAATTGTTGTATCGAGTTGTTCTAAATTGCAACATTAAAGGAAAATCTAAATTTACAGAATTGATTCTTTCCTCGTTGACAATTTCTTTGACTTTACTTTCTGGATCAGGATTTAGATAACTGTAAGTCAAAACCCTTTCTTGAAAAGACAAAGTTGGAATAAAACGCAATCTAACAACAGGATGTCCTAATTTCAAGGTCGTTACAATACCAACTTGTCCGCCTGGTTGTCTCTTATTATCTAGCGATAAAAGTCCATATTTTTCGTATGCTCCAACCACTGGATAAGTTGTTAAATCGGCAGTATTCATTCCCAACGTAAAGCCAAAATGCAACCATCTATCGTCAAATTTTCGATAATTCAACGTCTTTTTAGGTTGCGCAAACGCACTCATACTCATAAGAAGTAAGAGACTTAAAAACCAATATTTGCGTTGAAAAATCATATGTTTGTAACGGAGATTTTTTTTAATTATTGTTTTTATTTAGTTCCAAAATAGATTGTTGCAATTCCACCAGCGACCAATTTTGCGCCTACATTTTTGTATCCCAATTTCACCAAAATGTCTTCAAAATCCTTTCCTTCAGGGAAAGCAGCAACAGATTCTGGTAAATATGTGTAAGCACTTGCATCTTTTGAAATCGTTTTGCCAAAAAACGGAATGATGTATTTTGAGTGAAAAGCGTAATATTGTTTGACAGGAAAACGCTTTGGTTTTGAAAATTCAAGGATAATCAATTTTCCTCCAGGGCGAACCACTCGGAGCATTTCAGCAAGTCCAATTTCTAAGTTTTGGAAATTTCTCACGCCGAAACCAACTGTCAAGGCATCAAAATAATTGTCCTCAAAAGGCAAGTCTTCAGAATCACCAGAAAGCATTGAAATAATGTGATCAATCTTTCTTTTGACCATTTTTTCACGGCCTTTTTCAAGCATTCCTTCTGAAATATCGACTCCAATTACCTCTTCAGGATGTAAAGTCAAACTTTGAATTGCAAAATCTCCGGTACCTGTTGCGATGTCTAGGATTTTAGTTGGATTGATTTCGCGCAGCATATTTACTGCCTTTTTTCTCCAAATCTTATCAATTCCCAAAGACAAAAAATGATTCAAAAAGTCATATTTTGCTGAGATATTGTCGAACATTTGCGCTACTTCTTCCTTTTTGGATTTATTTGAGTCACCATAAGGTTTTACTTCCTTTTTTTCCATAATGTCTGCAATTCGAAATCAAATTTGTTGATGAATAAATCTCTATTTGATTGAATGATTTCGTTGTTAATTTGTTTTTATTTTCGTCAATTCAGCTTTCAATTGCGGTAATTCGATACTCACCACGCCACTTTTTTCGCAAACCAAACCTCCTGCTAAATTGGCGATTTCTGCGATTTCTGAAATGGGTAAACCCAATGTCAGACACAAAGTTGCAACACTGATGACAGTATCTCCTGCCCCACTAACGTCTGCAATGTTTCTCAAATGCGCAGGAATGTAAAATTTATCTGCCTCATTTTTAATAAAAACACCGTGTTCTGAAAGTGTGATAAATGTGATTTGATTTTGAAGAATTTCTTCTAATTGTCGCACAGCATCTTCGAAATCACCTTTATTTTCAATTGAAAAATGAACATCCAAACCTTCTTTCAATTCTTTTAAATTGGGTTTGAATAAAGTAACACCTTTGTAGGCTAAAAAGTTCGTTTTCTTTGGGTCAACAGTTGTAACCACTTGGTTTTCTTGACATAATTGGATGATTTTTTCAATCACATTTTGCGTCAAAACACCTTTGTTATAATCTTCAAAAATCAACGCGTCAATTCCTTGAGCGATTAAATGTTGAATTTTGACAATGATTTGATTCTCTTCTGTTTCATTGATATCATCTGTTTGTTCTGCATCAATGCGCAACAATTGTTGATTGTTTCCAATGACACGCGTTTTTACTGTCGTCTGACGATTATCACTTTGAACAATTCCTTCACTAGAAATTCGTTGTTCAGCAAGTAAATCCACCAAACGATTTCCATCTTTGTCGCTTCCAATCACTGAGCAAATAATCGCCTTTGCGCCCAAAGAAACCAAGTTTAGCGCCACATTTGCAGCTCCGCCTAAACGGTCTTCTTGTTTTTCTAAACTAACGATTGGAACTGGTGCTTCAGGACTAACACGAAAAACACCACCTCTCAAATAGGCATCAAGCATGACATCACCAACTACGGCAATTTTTTTGCCCGAAAACTGTTCAAAAAGTGCGTTTATATTCATTTATTTTAATTTTGCCAATGCATCTTTCACGCGAGACATTGCTTTTGTCAACGTTTCTTCCGAAGCTGCATATGAAATTCTGATACAATTTGGATCACCAAAAGCGTCACCTGTCACCAAAGCAACCATTGCTTCGCTCAACAAATAAACGCATAAATCATTTGCATTCTCGATTTTATGGTCTAAATAACTTTTACCAAAGAAAGAAGAAATATCTGGAAAAACGTAAAATGCGCCATCTGGAACATTTGTTTTTACACCCGGCATGTCGTTTAACATACCAAGAACTAAATCTCTTCGACTTTTAAACGCGGCAATCATTTCATTCAAAACAGCAGGATCCGCTTTCATTGCAGCGATGGATGCTTTTTGAGTAATTGAGCAAGTTCCTGATGTAAATTGGCCTTGAATTTTGTTGCAAGCATCAGCGATTTCTTTCGAAGCGCCGATATAACCTAAACGCCATCCTGTCATTGCCCAAGCTTTAGAAACACCATTGATGGTTACTACTTGGTCATAAATCTTCGGAAATTGTGCTAAACTTTCGTGTTTACCAACAAAATTAATATGTTCATAAATCTCGTCAGCAATTACCACAATATTTGGATATTTTTCAAACACATCTGCCAATGATTTCAATTCTTCATAGCTGTAAACCGAACCAGTAGGATTACAAGGTGTAGAAAAAATCATCATTTTTGTTTTCGGCGTGATTGCTGCTTCTAATTGTGCTGCTGTGATTTTAAAATCAGTTTCGATACCTGCATGCACAATCACAGGAATTCCTTCAACAACTTTCACGATTTCAACATACGAAACCCAATAAGGAGCAGGAATGATTACTTCATCACCGGGATTTACGCAACTCATCACCACATTTGCGATAGATTGTTTTGCACCTGTTGAAACTACGATTTGATCTTTCGAATAAGTCAGACCATTGTCTCTTTTGAATTTTTCAGAGATACTTTCACGCAAATCGTCGTAACCAGCAACTGGCGTGTACATCGTGAAATTATTATTCATCGCTTCGAGCGCAGCATCTTTGATAAATTGAGGCGTAAAAAAATCTGGTTCGCCCAAACTAAGCGAAATGACGTCTTTTCCTGCAGCCTTCAATTCTCTTGAAATACGCGACATGGCAAGCGTTGCAGATTCTTCCATGGCTTGTAAACGATCTGATAATTGTATCATCTTTTTGAGTTTCTTAAAATAATGCGCAAAGCTAAAAATAAACTCAGGAAGATTCTAAAATTCTATCAGATAATATTCACAAATGAAATGCGAATCACAAAATCGGACTAAAAACAAGTTAATTTGAACAATCAAATGGCGTTTAGAAGTTAAAAAAATGGCTTTTGTTGGTATCTTTGTTCATATATAAGTAGAAATAATATTTTTGAATCGAAAAAAAATATATTTTTGCAACGCTAAAAAACGCGACAATGTTAGAAAATTTATCAGGAAAAGATTTAAAATCTCAATTTAAACAAAATAAATCCCTTCGTACAATTACTTTCGCCGTGGGTGCAATTGTAATTTTAGTATTGGGTTATTTCACATACAGAACATTTATTTGGGGTCCAGCAAATGAAAAATCGAAAGATGCTTATTGGGCAGGATTAAATTATGCATCCAAAGATTCAACTGATCAAGCAATTGATGCACTTTCCAAAGTTGTGAAAGAATCTGACGGAATGCAAGGTGGAGAAAATGCACAATTTATTTTGGCAAGACAATACATGACTAAACGTGAATTTAAAAAAGCGTTGGAAAACTTGGAAGGTGTTGATGTAAGTGATACTTATGTTGCAGTTTACACGTTGGGTCTTCAAGGAGATTGCTATTCAGAAATGAAAAAATACAGCGAAGCGAAAGATATGTATATTAAAGCTGCTGAGAAAAACGAAAACGACAAAACTACACCTGAATATTTGTTCAAAGCAGCATTGTGTGCAGAGAAATTAAATGATAATGCAGGTGCTGAAGAGTTGTATGTTCGAATCAAAGACAATTATGTGATGTTTTCAAACATGAAATACATCGACAAATATATTGCAAGAGCTAAAAACAAACCTAAAAAATAGATTGTGGCTACAGCACTTAGAAATTTATCAGAATATTCTAAGGAACTTGTTCCAAACGGTGCCGATTTTAAAGTCGGCATTGTTGTTTCTGAATGGAACGATTCCATCACTTTGAATTTACTTAAAGGTGCCAAAGATGCATTGTTAGAAAACGGTGTACCTGAGGCGAGTATTCTTATCCGATTTGTTCCTGGAACATTCGAATTACCGCTTGGCGCGCAATTGATGCTAGACAATACAGACGTTGATGGTGTGATCGCAATTGGAGTTGTAATTCAAGGCGAAACAAAACATTTTGATTTCGTTTGTCAAGGTGCAACGCAAGGAATTATGCAAGTTGGACTGGAATACAATTCACCAGTGGCGTTTTGTGTTTTGACTGACGACAATATCCAACAATCCATCGATAGATCTGGTGGAAAACATGGTAATAAAGGAACCGAATGTGCCATTGCTTGCATGAAGATGATTGATTTGAAAAAATCGTTGGAAGGTTAAAAAAAATAATCACAGTTTTATGAAGGAGAATTTCGAAAGAGATTCTCCTTTTTTTATGGCAATTATTTTTTTGAATTTGTTTTTTTAGATATACCATTTTTTCTTATATTTAAGATAGGAATTCTAAACTGATTCCTTTAAACCACTTTTATAAACTTCAATAAACCAAAAAAAATGGCAAATACTTATTCGCAAATTCACGTTCAGGTGGTTTTTGCAGTTCAAAATCGAGAAAGTTTGATTGGAAGCATATGGAAAAATGAATTGTACCGATATATTTCGGGCATAATCCAAAATCATCAACACAAGGTTATCGCTATCAACGGTATGGCAGACCATGTGCTTATACTAATAGGTTTAAGACCGAATCAATCAATTTCAGAGTTGATGCAAAAAGTGAAAGGCGATAGTTCTAAATGGATCAATCAAAAAGGTTTTGTTATAGGGAAGTTTTCTTGGCAAGAAGGTTATGGAGCGTTTTCGTATGGAAAATCGCAAGTTGATGATGTGATAGAATATATCAAAAAGCAAGAAATACATCATCAACGAAAAACGTTTAAGGAGGAATACAGGCAATTTCTGGAGAAATTTGCGGTGGATTATGATGAGCGTTTTGTGTTTAAGGAGATTGGATAGGATTAGTGAAGTTTGTTATTTCGTCCCTAACGGGACGAGAACGCTGTGAGCACTGGTTTTTACCCATATTTCATCCCAAAAGGGATGAATGCTTTGAAGAAATTGTGCCATTAGGCACTGAATATGGGTAAAAACAGAAACAGCACTAAACTTTCGTCCCATTGAGACGACATGATTCATACATTCTACGCTCACATATCTTCATGCGTGGTGTGAAATAAACTCTTGATTTCCTCCCTAAAGGGACGAGAACGCTAGCAGTAGATCCGTTTTACCCACATTTCGCCCCTGACAGGACGAGAACGGACGCGTATGTTGTTTTTTTACCCATATCTCATCTTCAAAGGGATGGAACTACTTGACAAATTGTGCCATTTGGCACTAAATGTGGGTAAAAACAGAAACAGCACCAAACTTTCGCCCCTTAGGGACGACATGATACATACATTCTACGCTCACATAACTTCATACGTGTTCATACGTGGTGTGAAATAAACTCTTGATTTCGTCCCTAAAGGGACAAGAACACTAGCAGTAGTTCCGTTTTACCCACATTTCGCCCCTGACAGGACGAGAACGGAAGCGTATGTTGTTTTTTTTTCCATATCTCATCCCTAAAGGGATGGAACTACTTGACAAATTGTGCCTTTTGGCACTGAATATGGGTAAAAACAGAAACAGCACCAAACTTTCGTCCCGGTGGGACGACATGAGACATAAATTCTACGCTCACAGATCTTCATGCGTGGTGTGAAATAAACTTTTGATTTCGTCCCTAAAGGGACGAGAACGCTAGCAGTAGATCCGTTTTTACCCACATTTCGTCCCTAAAGGGACGGGAACAACGACTGATGTTGGTTTTACGCATAACTCATACCAAAAGGGATGGAAGTACTTTGCTAATTGTGCCATTTGGCACTATATGTGGGTAAAAACTTAATCCCTTGCATACTATCGTCC
>JBFYPS010000308.1:0-3117 GCA_041303135.1 Crocinitomicaceae bacterium
CAGTTGATTTCGGAGACGCGGTTTTGGTATTCGATGCACATGCAACCTAGGGTCGGGATTAATCCCGACCCTAGGGAATGATAACACGAAATAATAATCGTTTCAACGATTTAATCATCAACCATTTTCACATCCTCAAACCCATGTAATTCCATATATTTGACGTATTCCGATTCGAATGTTCGTTTTTGGTGATGCCGTTTTTGGTCACGAATATACCGATACACAATTTCCACCGCGGAATGCGATACACCAAACACCCCAAAACCACGTTGCCAAATGAATTTTTCAGGAATCAAATTGTTACTATTGACATAATATGAACTGCTCCCCTTCATTTGTTTGATAATATCTGTTATTGATTTTTGAGGATTAATTCCAAACAAGCAATGGATGTGATCTGGCATTCCATTGACAATGCTCACCATACAACCCATTTTTTTCAATTCTTCCTTTAGAAAATCAAATAATTGTTGCTCCATTTGAGGATGAATAAATGGCGCTCTATTTTTCGTTGACCACACGGCATGTACCCAAATTTTTGAATAAGATTTTGACATTTTTGTAGATTTTCCTATTAAATTTAAGAAACAAATTGATTAAATACCAATCATTTTTTGATTAATTTTTCGTTTTTTTTGGATCGTTGGAGGAAAACCATTCAAATGGTTTTAAATTCGATTTGTATGTGCCCCTAGGTGTGGGTTTAAACCCACACCTAGGGGATGTTTTATATAATTTACAATCGTTTCAACGATTTAATCATCAATCAAACCAAAAAAATCAAATTTCCAATCCCAAATATCCAATATTAATTTATTCAATTGTATCTTTGCGTCCACACTTTAAAGACGTATCAAAGATGAGCGCATTCTCCGAAAGACACATTGGGTCAAACGCTGCTGAAAAGCAAGCAATGCTTGAGAAAACAGGATTTTCCAGCATTTCAGAATTAATCGATAAAACAATTCCAGCTCACATCCGCTTGAAAGGCGAATTGAACATCAGCGATGCGATGACGGAACAAGAATATTTGACACACATCTCTGCGATTGGTGCTCAAAATAAAGTTTTCAAATCTTACATTGGTTTGGGATACAACGATACCATCGTACCGTCAGTAATTTTGCGCAACGTATTGGAAAATCCAGGATGGTACACGGCTTACACGCCTTACCAAGCTGAAATTTCTCAAGGTCGTTTAGAAGCTTTGTTGAATTTCCAAACGATGGTGTTGGATTTGACTGGAATGGAAATCGCAAATGCATCTTTGTTAGACGAAGGAACTGCTGCTGCTGAAGCGATGATCATGTTCTACAATTCTCGTTCAAGAAACGAAATCAAAGAAGGAAGAAATAAATTTTTCGTTTCTGAATTTGCTTTCCCACAAACAATCGACATTATCAAAGGACGCGCTGCCAACTTAGGAATTGAGTTGACCATCGGAAATCCTGAAACTTTTACAGGCGATGCTTCTTATTTTGGAGCCATCGTTCAATATCCAGATGCTTACGGTCGTATCAAAAACATCGAAGCATTTATCCAAACCATGAAATCAAACGAAATTCGTGTAGCAGTTGCGGCAGATATCATGGCATTGGTTTTATTAAAATCTCCAGGTTCAATGGGTGCTGATGTAGTGTTGGGTTCTTCTCAACGTTTCGGTGTTCCAATGGGTTACGGTGGACCTCATGCAGCATTTTTTGCTTGCAAAGAAGAATACAAACGTACCATTCCAGGACGAATCATCGGTGTTTCAAGAGATGCTGACGACAACGTTGCTTTGAGAATGGCTTTGCAAACACGTGAGCAACATATCAAACGCGATAAGGCAACTTCAAATATTTGTACGGCGCAAGCATTATTGGCTGTGATGGCAAGTATGTATGCAGTATATCACGGACCACATGGATTGCGTGAAATCGCTACTTCTATCCACGGAAAAGCGGTAACAGCTGCCAATGGAATTGAAAAAGCGGGTTATAAATTATTGAACAAAGATTATTTCGATACACTTTGGATTGAACTTCCAGCAGGTGTTTCTTCTTCTGCATTGAAAGCAGCAGCGGAATCTGCAGAAATGAATTTCCGTTATGTAAACGACAACCAAGTAACAATCAGTTTTGGTGAATCAATCACTGAAAAAGATGTAAATAATTTGATTGCTGTTTTTGCTTCTGTTAATGGAAAATCGGTTGAAGAAACTGCATTGATCAACGATATTCAAATTGCTGATGCTTATTTGAGAACTGATGCCATTTTAACGCATCCAACCTTCAATAAACACCATTCAGAATCGCAAATGATGCGTTACTTGAAATTGTTGGAAAACAAAGATATTTCATTGGTTCACAGTATGATTGCTTTAGGATCTTGTACAATGAAATTGAACGCAGCGTCTGAATTGATGCCGATTACGAATCCTCAATTTGCGAACATGCACCCATTTTGTCCGTTGGAACAAGCAACTGGATACCATGAAATGTTGCGTCAATTGGAAAAAGATTTGTGTGAATCAACAGGTTTTGCGGCGGTTTCTTTGCAACCAAATTCTGGTGCTCAAGGTGAATATGCTGGTTTGATGGTCATCAAAGCTTTCCACGAAGCAAATGGTGATTTCAACAGAAAACACATGATTATTCCTTCTTCAGCGCACGGTACGAATCCAGCATCTGCGGTAATGGCAGGTTTTGAAGTAGTGGTTACTGGTTGTGATGAAAATGGAAACATTGACATTCCAGCAATGAAAGCGAAAGCGGAAGAATTGAAAGATACTTTGGCTGGTTTGATGGTGACTTATCCTTCAACACACGGGGTTTTCGAAGAAGGAATTCGCGACATTACGTCAATCATCCACGAAAATGGTGGACAAGTTTATATGGACGGTGCCAACATGAATGCACAAGTTGGATTGACAAATCCAGGAAATATTGGAGCAGACGTTTGTCACTTGAATTTACACAAAACATTCGCGATTCCTCACGGAGGTGGTGGACCAGGAATGGGCCCAATCGGAGTTGCAGCACATTTAGCGCCTTTCTTGCCAGGAAGTGAATTAATCAAAGCTGGTGGTGAAAAAGCAATTCACGCAGTTTCATCTGCTCCTTACGGAAGTGC
>JBFYPS010000309.1:0-4550 GCA_041303135.1 Crocinitomicaceae bacterium
GTGGATTCAAAAAGCAGTGTCAGCGTCAACTTTTTCGGATTTGCCACTGGTGTAAAACCTTTCAATGATGTGAATGTACGCAAAGCTTTCAATATTGCATTAGACCGCAACGAATTGGTGACAAATTGGATGAAAGGTGAAGGCTATCCCATGTTAAATGGATTTGTACCACCTGGAAGCAGTTATCCAAATAACAAAGTCAAAGGTTTCCAATTTGATGTAGCCAAAGCAAAACAACTCCTTGCGCAAGCAGGGTATCCAAACGGAAACGGTTTTCCAGTGATGGATATTTACATCAATACACAAACTGGAAGTTCGACATTTGAATTGTCGCAAGGAATTCAAAAACAATTGAAAGAAAACTTGAACATCGACATCAATATCAAATTGTGTTCTTTGAAAGAAAGAGAAAAAGCAATTAAAAATGGAAATGCTTTGATTTGGAAAACAGGTTGGGTTGCCGATTATCCTGATGCTTCGAATTTCTTGGATTTATTTTACAGTGGTGAAAATAGCGTTTACAAATCCAATCCATTTCAATATAACAATCCAACATTCAACGCTTTACTTGAAGCTTCAATGAAGGAAAAAGACAATGACAAACGTTTGGCTTTACTCGTTCAATGTGATCAAATTATCATTGATGAAGCGGTGGTAATGCCTGTTTTTAATGACGATTTTATCACGATGGTGAATGCCAAAGTGAGAAATTTTGAGACAAATTCGATGGAGATATTAGATTTTTCTACTATCTTTATCAAGGAACCAAAGAAGTAGGTTTCCTAAAATTATGTTTAACGTTTTAAGGCTCTCAGCTTGCAACATTCAAACGCTCTATTAAAAATAGGGCGTTTTTTATTGCTCAACTCCAAAGCGACTCTATTACCTCGATGGATTTCAATTCTTTGAAATTTGGAATATGAAAACGGTAATAATCAAACAATAAATTCATTAATTTTTTACGGTCACTTTTTGTAACATTTAGCGCAAGTATTTCCTCTTTTGTATCACCGATAATTTGACGTAATAAATCAACTGTTTCACTTTTTTGAGAAGTGTGATTTCTGGGAGCAAATGAAATAAATTGACCATCCTCTAGATCAAAATAAGTACCACCTTCATCGACAACAAGCGGATAAAATCCTAAATGCTGTGTCAATTCAAGCAACCAATAAATCGGATAATTGGTAAATTCTGTTGTATGGTCCAACCATTTTAATTCATCCACCATAAACTCAAAAAGGGGCGCATCTTTTACATCATCATGCAATACGTTTTGCAACATTTCAGCCATAAAAAATACAATTCCTGATTTGATTGGGTGAAAAGGTAAATCCATGAAAGTGTAAAACAATTGGGCTTCTGTCATTTTCCCCAACTGACTGTCATTTCTTTGATAATAAGTAAATTCTAATGGAGCGAGCGGCATCATTACGTGCGCATTTTTCTTTTTGGCGCCTTGAAATAAAAATGCTTTTAATCCATGATTTTGGGTAAAACACTTGACAATCAAACTCGATTCAGAATACGGAATTCTGCTGATTAAAAGTCCTTTTTCGGTACTTTTCAAAACTAATTGATAATGGTTACTTTACCCACTTTTCTACCTTTTCCCTCGTTGGGCGTTGTCCAGATCAAGTAAACGCCTGTTTGCACTCTTTCGCCATTTAAATTTTTGCAATTCCAAGTCGCGGTTCCACCGTTGGAAGTTGTTTTGTAAACCAAATTTCCAGCAACATCTGTCACTTTCACATCAGAATTGTACTTGATTCCTTGAATCGTTACTGGACCAAAAAATGAAGGATTGACAGGATTTGGGAAAACTTGCACGTCGCTGTATTCAGGATCCTCATAAGAAGCATCAATTCTAAGCGACAACAATCCTTTGTCAGTGATAATAAACATTTCACCTGTCACTTGGTTGATTTGCATGTCCATGACATTGTTTGAAATCAATGGACTGTTTTCAGTCGTGTAATGTTCCAAAATTTCTAAACCATCTGCTGACAGCAAGAAAATGCCCGTATTGGCTGTTCCTATCCATTTACGATTTCCTCCATCAATCTCAATGTCAGTAATATAAGTGCTCCCTAATAAATATTCTACGTTTCCTTCAAATTCCAATTTGATTCTTTGCGCATTGTAAGCTCCAGGCAAGGCATCAAAAACGCCTTCAGAATTATACAAAATTGCAAAACCATTGTCTGTTCCGATCCAAATCTCGTTGTCAAAATCTACGGCGATGGCTGTGATATTTTCCGATGGCAAAGCGCCAGTATTTGCACCGCTGTTGATCAATTTATATTGGTCGTCGGATGCATCTGAAATTGTACCACCGTCATTGTAAGCAAACAAGCCAGCGTTCAAAATATGCATCCATTTATTTTGGTTGTAATCAATTACCATTTTGCCAGAAAGCTTTGATTTTGCTGTAGCACCCAAATCAAAAGCATACCAAAGTCCATCAGCAGTTTTGACTTTCAAAGGTTTATTCGACAAACCGTTGGCAATCCATAAATTTCCATCTTCGTCATATTCAACATCCGTGACGCAGGTAGCGCCATTTCCTAGTGATGAAACTTCGAGGATTGAATTGGACGCATTGTACACTTGATCAATTATTTTTCCATCGGCAGCTATTGAGAGTGCGTCACCACAATAAGCGCCAATAGCAATTTCATCCGTGTTTTTAGGATTGACTGAAACAGAATTGATGTCCCAAATTGCGGCAGTTTCCCAAGCGGGTTGATTGAACATGTCAAAAAGTGCCCAATTTTCATCTTGTAAAACATACGCTCCAGACGGATTATATTCAAATCCAGATTGCAACAAAGTTCCACCAGCGACTGCGATTTTGTCTTTCGAACCGCCCAAGGTGAAAAAACTATTTTTCGGCGGACCACTTACATTTAGCGGTTTATTATCGATGTAATTTTTATAATAAACCAATCCACTCAACTCATCTGCAATGTAATGCACGCCATTTGCTAGCGCCACGCCATTTGATCTGAAACGGGTAGAAAATGCGTAAGTATTGATTGAATTTACAGTAGTAAAAGTATTGTCGTAATATAAAATTCCACCATCCAGAATGACGTACAAATTGTTGTTGATGACTTTCAAATCGGTGATTTCCAAATCAAAAATATCGCCCACAACCATTTCCAAATTGGGAGAATTTACGCGGTAAACTGAATCCTTACCGTATGCATTTTGGTGGTAAGAAATGAATAAATCATTGTCAAAAGCAACCAAACTTTTGTAGCTTGCAATTGCTCCTGGATCTGGAATTCTATTGTCCTCAGTCCATTGTGCGGGATCTGCCAAAGAAATATTGTTGACATACCCCTTATAAACTTTCGTTGAAGTGAGCGCATAAATCGTGTCGTTCAAAATCGCAATTTCAAGAATCGGACTTTCTGAAGCGTTTGGGTAATAGGTATCAGTAACTTCGTTTTTGTTTGGATTGATTTTCAAAATTCCGAGTCCAGTGGAAACGTACATAAAATCATTGTAGCTCAAAAATTTGTACACATTTTTTTCTCCTTGTACAGAAGCCAATTTCAATGCTGGAATATTGGTTACCGCATTGTCTTTAATTTTATCGATGTTTCCGTTGGAATATC
Organism: Crocinitomicaceae bacterium; assembly: GCA_041303135.1. Taxonomy (GTDB): domain Bacteria; phylum Bacteroidota; class Bacteroidia; order Flavobacteriales_D; family Crocinitomicaceae; genus JAQVCM01. The sequence goes on from JBFYPS010000309.1 coordinate 3,627, forward strand.
CCACCCAAAAAGCGTTTGACATTGGATCAAAATGCAATGCAGAAAGATTGACGTCAGAAAGGAAATTGACGTCTGTCCACAAAGTACTTTCACCCGCCTCAATGTCGTATTCGACCACTCCAGAGGGGAAAGCGGCCAAAACCAAGCCATTTCCAGTAGCCACATCAATGGTGTTTGTGGGAGAAACATGCAATCTCCATTGTCCAGTACCAATTTGCGCCTGAGAAAACAAGAAAGCAAAACAACATCCAAAAAAAACGATAAATTTCATGTATAAAATATTCAATTGACAGTTTGACTAACGTTTAAAAGTTAAAAATATTGGAAAAAAGTCAGTAAAAGTCGAAAGTTAAGAAACAAATCAAAAACGCTTGTGGTTTTAGGGCAGAGATGTTACCTTTGGTGCATTGAATTTAAATGGCTGCGTGGCGCAATTGAATAGCGCATCAGATTTCGGCTCTGAGGGTTACAGGTTTGAATCCTGTCGCGGTCACAAAGGCAGAGTGAAAAACAGAGCGAGAGCGATGATTGATCACCTGCCTTTTCTTCACTTTCACACTGTTTCTCGCTCTTTCTGAAATTCAATTGTTGATTTTGCTTGTAAAATATTTTCCAAATCCTTCATAAAAAAGTTCTTTTGTCCTTGAATAGCAATCTTTTTGAGTTAACTTTGGCTTAGCATAAAACAATTTATAGAACTCTATTTCACACGGACCAAAGAATTAGAATCTTATTCCTAATTTGAAACAACAATATTCTGGAATTTGCTGAAGTGTTTTATCTTTTTTCGAATAATTATAAAAAGTAAATATGATTTTTACTACCGCTGTTGTCTATGTTTCGACAAAAATCATAGATGAATTTTTAGGGACAGAAGGTTATGGATTGATAAAACGTATCTGTGGTTCTAGGAAGAAATACATC
>JBFYPS010000310.1:0-10253 GCA_041303135.1 Crocinitomicaceae bacterium
GTTTTTTAGAGTATGATAATTTGTCAGTTTCCAATCATCAATCCATCACACATTTCGTCAGTCTTGCGCTTTTTGATTTTTTAAGTTTTTTTGGCATTTCAGCTTCCATTAAATGGCCAAATGACATCTTGGTAGGAAAACAAAAGATTGCCGGTGTTTTGATTGAAAATCAATTGGAAAATTCTTTGTTGAAAAGTAGCATCATTGGTGTTGGTTTAAATGTCAATCAAACCGAATTTGGTGATTTCAATGCAACAAGTTTGACTTTGCAAAAAAAGGAATCTTTTAGCATGGAAACCGTTTACATGAAATTCATTGAATGTCTACAAAATAGATTCAATCAACTTCAATTCAAAGATTTGGAAGGTTTAAGAATCGGCTATTTAAATCAACTTTGGTTAATAAATCAACTAAGCATGTTTGAAGATCAAACCGGAGTTTTTGAAGGTAAAATTTTAGGAACTGATGATTTTGGTCGACTCATTGTTGAAAAAGATGGAAACCAAAACAGTTACGATTTGAAAGAGATTAAATTTCTGGATCGTAATATTTCTGCAATTTGAAGGACATATAGTTGAACAAATTTGTCAACGGTTTATCCACCAACATTTTCATAAATGCATTTACTTCACCATCAAAAGCAATGTAACCTTCCGTTTTGTCTTCAATTTCCATTAAATGAACGGTTAAAGTAAACGGAAATGGAGATTTTTCTCCAGATTTCATCACGATTTGAGTTGGCGCTGTTGAATCAATTTGAATCAAAGAAATTAGGAAACCACCTTGGGCTTTGAAAGAACAACTTTTTTCATCTGCTTTCCAGTCACTCATTTTATCTTGAGGCAAAATGTGAAACAAATTTTCAGTATTGATCAAAAAATCAAAAACTGTTTGAGCAGGTGCATTTACCAATGATTTTGTACTTTCAATTTTCATGAGCTAAATTTTAGTTTGTTTTATGAAAAACGACTATTCTATTGATTCCAAACGGCTGGATTTGCTCTCCATGACTGTAATGATTCCAAATCACCTTCGTTGATATATTCCTTGCGAATAGCTTGTTCAATCAAAAAATCGTAGTTCGTCAAAGTTTCGAAAGGACAATTTGCTTTTTTGAAGTTTTCTTTGGCAATGTCAAAATCGTAAGTAAAAATAGCAACCAATCCTTTGACATCACAACCTGCTTGGCGCAATGCCTCTACTGCTTGTAAACTACTTCCACCAGTTGAAATCAAATCCTCAATAACAACTACTTTTTGACCTTTTTCGAAATCCCCTTCAATTTGATTTCCTAAACCATGACCTTTTGGGGTACTTCTTACATATACAAAAGGAATTCCCAATTCCTGTGCAACCAAAGCGCCTTGTGCAATTCCTCCTGTAGCAACACCAGCAATAAAATCTGGTTTACCATATTTCTCAAGAATAACTTCAGAGTATGCTTGACGAATGAATGTTCTTATAGATGGATAAGAAAGGGTTTTTCTATTATCACAATAAATTGGCGATTTCCAACCCGAAGCCCAAGTGAAGGGATTTGTCGGTTGCAATTTTATTGCTTTAATTTGTAATAAAAATTCGGCTACTTTTAGAGCTCTGTCGTTATTTAAAATCATGCTGCAAATGTACAAAGTTTTTATTCAAGATAGACCAATCATTTTCATTTCTGTGGAGGAAATTTCAAAATTTGATGGTTTTTTTATCAATCATTCAATCGGGGAAAAGCACAATCAATACATTTTAAATTTAATGAGTGAATTACCGAAAGGAATTCAGTTGTATGTTTTTGGTGAAAATCCAAAAGAAGAAATGATTTCTTTTTTTAAAGATTATGAAATCATTGAAGCTGCTGGTGGTATTGTAAAGAAAGATGATAAATATTTGTTTATCAAACGAAACGGAATTTGGGATTTACCAAAAGGAAAGGTTGAACCAAGTGAAAGTACCGTAATGGCTGCAAAAAGAGAGATTGAGGAAGAATGCGGAATTAAAAATCCTACGGTAAATGATTTGATTCTAATCACCTACCATACATATGTATATGCAGGCGTTCCGACTTTGAAGAAGACTTTTTGGTATGAATTATCTTACGATGGCTCTAAAAAATTGAAACCACAATTGGAAGAAGGAATCACCAAAGTGACTTGGGTTGAAAAAGACAAAGTGGAAAAAAAATATAACAAAACCTATGCTTCAATAAAAGATGTGATTGATTCATATTTTAAAAAATAGGTTTTAATTCAATGATTAACTATTGAAAATCAGTTGTTTGAAAACTAAATTTAATTTCAAAATATATTTTTTACCTAATTTTTTGTTAATTAAAATCTTGGAATAATAAGAAAATTGTAACCTTGTATAAAAATAAGAAACTATGAAATCAATATTGACGATGATGGTGCTTGCAGCTTTGAGTTTTTCAGCTGCTGCTCAAGAAGCTAAACCAGCTGATAAAAAACCAAAGACTGCTAAGGTTGCAAAAGAAAAATTGCCAATTACATTTAAAACGTTGGAAATTTCGAGACCAAATATCGCTTTTGGTGCTGACGAAACTTTCACCTTTGAATTTAAAAACACTGGTAAAACGCCAATTATCGTAAGTAATGTTCAAACAAGTTGCGGTTGCACTACAGCTGAGAAACCATCAGAGCCAGTTAAACCAGGAAAAAGTTCAAAAATAGCTGTGAAATACGATACCAAAAGAGTAGGTGATTTTACTAAAACGATTACTGTAAGTACCAATGTTGGAGATCCAATTATTTTGACAATCAAAGGGAAAGTTGCTCCAGATAAAGGAAATACAACTCCGGAAGCGCCGAAACATTAAAAAAATAATTCAATAAATTGAAACCACTTTATTAATTTAAAGTGGTTTTTTTTATGCCCAATTATTTGAGGAATAAATTAAACAATTTTTCAATTTATTGAACAAATTCAATCATTTTGGGCTTTGAAAGTAATGTTTGTTATCTTTGAACTTTAAAAATAATTCAATGTCAAAAGAAGTATATATTGTTGATGGAGTTCGCTCTGCAATTGGTAGTTTTGGAGGTACATTAGCCGCAGTTCGCCCAGATGATTTAGCCGCTAACGTGATGAAATCCTTGATTGAAAAGCATCCAAATTTGGATTTAAATTTAATTGAAGATGTGATTTTTGGTTGTGCAAACCAAGCAGGTGAAGACAACAGAAATGTTGCAAGAATGTCGGCTTTAATGGCTGGGATTCCTATTTCAGCAGGTGGTGAAACGGTTAATCGACTTTGTGCTTCCGGAATGGCATCAACAATTAATGCTGCCCGTGCAATCAAGGATGGCGCTGGTGAAATTTATATTTCCGGCGGTGTTGAAAACATGACCCGCGGACCTTGGGTAATTTCTAAAACAAGTTCTGCTTTCGGAAGAGATGCTCAAATGTTTGATTCTTCATTTGGTTGGAGATTTATCAATCCTAAATTGGAAGCACTTTATGGCGTTGATAGCATGGGGAATACCGCGGAAAATTTAGCACAACTTTACAATATTTCACGAGAAGATCAAGACCTTTTTGCAGCTTGGTCGCAAGAAAAAGCTTTTAAAGCAGAACAAGCTGGAATTTTAGCTCAAGAGATTACGCCAATTGTGATTCCTCAAAAGAGAAAAGATGCCATCATTTTTGATAAAGATGAATTTATGCGACCTGAAACAACTTTGGCAACTTTAGGAGGATTGAGACCCGCATTTGCAAAAGATGGAACGGTTACTGCTGGAAATGCCTCTGGATTGAACGATGGCGCAGCAGCACTATTAATCGCTTCAGAATCAGCTTTAAAATCTCAAAATTTAAAACCGTTGGTGAGAATCGTAAGTGCAGCAGTTGCAGGGGTTGAACCAAGAATCATGGGAATCGGTCCCGTGTACGCCTCTGAAAAAGCATTAAAACGAGCTGGATTGACATTAGATCAAATGGATGTGTTGGAATTGAATGAAGCTTTTGCTGCGCAAGTTTTGGCTTGTACACGAAAAATGGGATTGGAAGACAATGATCCAAGAATCAATCCAAATGGTGGTGCAATTGCTTTGGGGCATCCATTAGGAATGTCAGGTGCGAGAATTCTCCACGCGGCTGCAAATGAATTAATAAGATCAAACAAAAGATATGCTTTGGTTACCATGTGTATTGGAGTAGGTCAAGGATATGCAACGGTAATTGAACGTGTTTAAAATCAACCATTGAATGAAGAAATTCGTTCAATTAAATAAAATAGAGCCTATGCGATTTTTTGTTGTTTTTTGTATTTTAATATCCTCGATTCTTGTCTCCTGCAGAAAAGAAAAAGCTGAATGGGTTTCAAATTGGAGTTTGCCATTGGTAAATGATACTTTAAACTTGAAAAATTTGGTCACAGATTCTTTTTTAGCAGTTAATGGAACAGGCAATTACCAACTGGAAATCAATAGAAATATTTTAGATATCAATCTTTCTGATTACATTGATATTCCAGATACGACCATTTCTCAGAAATACTCCATTGCTGCGGGAAGTTTAAATGTGCAGCCAGGTACGAGTTTTGTAAATAATAATAAAGACCATCTTTTTGATTTACAAGGAGCTGAATTGAAAAGTGTGGTTATTTCTCAGGGCAAAATAAAAATCAGTGTTGAAAATCCGATTGAGACAAAAACGATTTTCACGGTCAAATTGCCAAAAGCAAAAAAAGACGGTCAAGCAATTTCAAAAACTTTCTATGCGCCTGCTGGTTCCAATGCAAATCCTTCGATTACAAGCAGTGAAATTGATTTGGCGGGTTATGAGTTGAATTTAACGGGAACCAATGGTGATGGATTTAATTTATTGCAATCGCAAATGATTGTGCAAACGGATGACTCTGGAATTCCTGTAACTGTGAACAATTTTGATACAACCAAATTTATTATTGAGATGGAAGGCATCAAAATGAATTATGCCAGGGGATATTTTGGTGATTTAACAGTACAAGATACTTCAGATTTATATGTTGAATTTTTAGATAAAATCACAAGTGGAATTTTTGATTTGCCAGCGACCAATATTCAATTTATCATTTCAAATGGAATCAAGGTTTCTGCAAGAGCTACTTTGAATTCGCTGACAAATACAAATACTTATTCAGGTACAAGTGTTTCTTTAAATCACCCTCAAATGGGCGTTCCGTTTATAATCAATCAAGCAACAGGAACTTGGGATTCATTTTTTGCATCTATCAAAACCATTTTATTCACTAGTTCGAATAGTAATGTAGAACAATTTATAGAGAATTTAGGTGCAAGGCAAAAACTAGATTTTAAATTAGAACTCAATCCATACGGAAATATTTCTGGAGGTTGGGACGAATTTTTTCCTGATAGTAAATTGCAGGTAATGCTAAAAGCACAAATGCCATTGAGTGCTTCTATGACAGATTTAACTATTCAAGATACATTTGAATTAAATATTGATTCCGATCAAGAAAGTACGCATATTTCAGAAGGAAAATTAAGATTGATGGTTTCGAATGCTTTTCCACTTCAAGGAGAGGTGAAATTGTTTTTGCTAGATAAATACGGACAAACTATCGAAACGGTCATTGGTTCCGAATTAATTCCATCCTCAGTATATGGAACACTAATTTCCGGTCAATTGCAAAAATCGGACGCAACAATTTACTTTGATTTAAATAAAAATACATTAAGTAAAATCAACTCAATCAAAAGAGTAGTTGTGAAAGTTGTCCTTAATTCACCAGATGCAATAACAAACAATTCCGATTTTGTGCTCATTCCAGAAGGTGCTTTTATGGCTTTTAAATTGGGGACAGCATTTAAACTTGAAAATAGATTTTAAATGAGAAATACTTTCATAATCCTTTTCGTTCTTGGTTTTCAGCATGCTTTCGGTCAATTGTGGATGCCAATTCAATACGATACCACTTTGATTGGACATGAATTTATCCTTTCAGGGGATAATTCATACAATTCGACTTCACTTCAAAATGGGGTTGCTGAAGGACTTTTTAAAGGTGGATTTATTTCAGTTTTTGAAATTGATGACAGCTATAGTAAACACAGAGATTTGAATCGTTTAGGGAAAAATATCCAAGCTGAATTTGAATATAGAAACTACAAAAAAAATATTTTCGGAAATGAAAATTGGGGATTTTTAGTCAAAGGCGGATATTATTTAATTGGTTCTGCTGCCTATTCTGACGATTTGTATGGCTTAATTTTCAAAGGAAATGATCATTTTCTGGGTTCAACAGCTGAATTTTCAGGCACAACGACCAATGTAATGGGTTTTCAAAAGGTAGGATTTGGTGTAATTTCAAAAAAAGAAAAATCTTCAATTACTTTGAATTTTGTAAATGTTTCGAATGTCTATAAAGGAAATCTTAGTACTGGAACATTGACTCAAGATGCCGACGCTACATCCATTGACTTGAAGGTTGATGGGTCATTTTCTTATACAGACAAAAATCAATTTTCCAATGGGCTTGGTGCAGCTGTTGATTTGGATTTCAAAATTCCTTTTCAATGGTTGAATGGCAGAAAAGCTTACATTCAGTTGCAAGCAAAAAATTTGGGATTTGCTTACATGAATCAAGGCATGAAAAATTACAGTATTGATTCAACTTACAATTATTCTGGATTCAATTTTGACCAACTTTTCAATAATAAATCACTTTTTGGAAATGACTTTTCACTCTTAGATTCTTTGCAAATTCAAACTGAAAGGAAAAAAAATTGGGTAGCCTTGCCTTGTTTGTTTCAGGCAGGAAAAATTTTAGATGAAAATTATCAAGGAAAGCTGCAATCGCTTTTTGGCTTGCGCGTTTATCCAACTTTGAGCTATACACCTTTACTTTATCTAGGTTTCAATTATCGTCCAGTCAAAATTTTAGATTTAGGTTTGATCGGAAGTTATGGAGGATTTGGAGGATTCAGGGCTGGATTTTACACCAACTTAGATCTTCAAAAAATTCAAATCGGTTTGGGTACAGAAGATATACTCGGATTCTTTTCTCAAAAGGCCTTGGGTGAATCAATTAATATTAGAATACGATGCAAATTATAAAAGTACTTTTCGTTTTTGGATGCTTGACTTTTGCCCAAAATATTGAGGCTCAAATTAAGTTTTTCAATATCTATTCCAATAATGGTTACGATTTTGGAGAAGGTGTTTGTCAATTAGCTGACAGCAGTTATTTAATCACTGGATCGTCAAGCAGTTTTGGTGAAGCTCCAGCGCAAGCTTTTATTTTGCATGTAGATAGTTTGGGGAATAGACTGTGGTCGAATGCGTATGGTGGTGCAGAAAGTGATTGGGGAAGGCGTATTTTCGCCGTTGAAGGAGATGGAATTTATGTAGCTGGTTACACCAATTCATTTGGAAATGGTTTGTTTGATTTTTACTTTTTTAAAACCGATTTTCAAGGGAATTTATTGTTTGAAAAAACTTACGGCGGTTCCAATTTCGAGAAATTACATGGTGCAGTAATGATGCCAGATACCACTTTCATTTTGGTTGGTGAAACACATTCTAATGATTCTGAAGTTGAAGATATGTATATCTTGCGATTGAAAGCCAATGGCGATACTATTTGGACAAAAACTATAGGTTCTGAAGGAAAAGACATTGCTAAGAATGTGAATATTGTAAATGATACAACAGTGATTCTTGTTGGAGAATATTATGTTTCAGATTCCTTGATGCAAAAAGCATTTGTGATGAAATTGAATTTGAGCGGTAATATTGAATGGACCAAATACATGGGCCCAAATGGAAATTATTCTTTGAATGATGTGACAATTAATAATGGCATTATTCGCGCTGTAGGAAGTAATTTTGTATTGAATGGGGGACAAACTGAATATACGTACATCTATAAATATTTGGCCAATTTAGATGGTAGTTTGATTTTTGAATTATTGGATCAAAGTGGCACTGATGCGCGGATTGATTATTTAACCAGTTATGGAAATGGCACAAAATTTTACATTGCTGAACAAGCCACAAATAGTACGATACCTGTTTTTGGAGTGGGAGAAGATTGTTTTATTCGCCGATATTCAGATTATTTATTTTGGGAAAATTTCCCAGCATTAAATACTTCTGATTTGGGTCAAGATCAAGCTGGACAAATGATTCCAACTTCTGATGGAGGGGCCTTAATGGTTGGATACAATACTAGCAACGGTGCTGGCGGCAAAAACATCACCTTGGTAAAAATTGGTCCCAATGATGATTTTCCAGCTTCTTACACTGCACCTATTGAACATAGTTTAGTAAGCACTGAAACCTTGGAGAACGATTTTTTATTGTCTATTTTCCCAAATCCAGTAGACGATGTATTGAACCTCACATCAGGTTATTTCGGGAAAATTGAAATACAGGTTGTTGATCTTTCAGGAAAAGTAGTTTTCGCCAATGTTTTTGAAAATGCCACTTCTGTAGATTTTGAAAATTTTCAATCTGGTATTTACTTTATTGAAATCGCTGTTGCAGGTAATCGCAAGGTGATGAAAGTAGTGAAGAGGTAATCTTACTCATCGAAAAAAAATCAACTTATTACACATCTCATCTGACTTTAGTGCAAAAAAAAGACTACCAAAAATGATAGTCTTTTAAATGATTTATTTTGTTCGAAATTATCTTTCAGAAATCGGAACGTAAGCTCTTAAAACTTCTCCGTTGTAGATTTGACGAGGACGACCAATTGGTTCATTATTCTCAGTCATTTCTTTCCATTGTGCAATCCATCCTGGAAGTCTTCCTAATGCGAACATTACAGTAAACATTTCAGTTGGAATACCCAATGCACGGTAGATGATTCCAGAATAGAAATCTACGTTTGGATACAAACTTCTTGATTTGAAATATTCGTCTTCCAAAGCTACTTGCTCAAGTTTTCTTGCAATCGCTAGTAACGGATCATTGATTTTTAATTTTTCCAACACTTCATCGCAAGATTTTTTGATGATTGTTGCGCGAGGATCAAAGTTTTTGTACACTCTATGACCAAATCCCATCAAACGGAAAGGATCATTTTTGTCTTTTGCTTTCAATACCCATTTATCAACGTCTCCACCATCATTGTGGATTTGCTCTAACATTTCCAATACTGCTTGGTTTGCACCACCGTGAAGTGGACCCCACAAAGCAGAAATACCTGCAGAAATGGAAGCATATAAGTTTGCTTGAGAAGAACCAACGATTCTTACAGTTGAAGTTGAACAATTTTGCTCGTGGTCAGCATGTAAAATCAACAAAGTGTTTAGTGCGTCTGTAACAACTGGATCAACTTTGTATTCTTCAGTTGGCATAGAGAACATCATGTACATGAAATTCTTGCAATAATCGAATTCATTTTTAGGATACATGAATGGATGACGCATTGAATTTTTGTATGACCAAGCTGCCAATGTTGGCAATTTAGCTAGCAAACGCAAAACAGTCAAATTTTTTGCTTCAGGACTTCTATTTGGGTCTAAAGATTCAGGATAGAAAGTTGAAAGAGAACAAACCATTGATGACAAAACACCCATTGGATGTGCTTTAGCAGGATATGCTTCAAAAAATTGCTTCATGTCTTCATGAACCAAAGTGTGTTTAGTGATATCTGAAGAAAAGTTATCTAATTCTGTTTGAGTAGGTAAGTTTCCGTATATCAATAAGTAAGCGACTTCAATGAAAGTTGCTTTGGCTGCTAATTCTTCAATTGGATAACCTCTGTATTTCAAAATTCCTTCTTCACCATCCAAGAAAGTGATGGAACTTTTCGTTGCTCCAGTGTTTTTATATCCAACGTCTAATGTAATGTAACCGGTGGCTGAACGCAGATTGCTAATATCAATCGCTTTTTCATTCTCGGTTCCTTCGATAACTGGGAATTCATAAACTTTTCCCTCTAATTCTAATTTAGCAATTTCGCCCATTTTGTTAACGGATTTTATATATGTGAGTCATTTTTTTAATAACGGCATCTAAAGTAGTAAACAAATAGTAATGTTGAACAAACTTTTGTCATATTATTTTCAAAAAAAACGATAATTTTTCTAAATTTCTTTTTTTCGTCAATTTTCAATCAAAAACTTTGTCTCAATCATCCTTCTAAGAACATATGAACTTGGATTATGTTCAAAAAAAAGAGGCAATTTATATTAAATTGCCTCCAAAGATTTCTCAAAATAAAGTTGAATCTTTATAAATTTTCTAAAGTGTAATTCAATAGCATGTTAAACAAATGGTTGCGTGTGTTT
>JBFYPS010000311.1:0-13045 GCA_041303135.1 Crocinitomicaceae bacterium
TCACTATATAGTGGCCTTTTTTGTTTTAAAACCGCAGTAAAACAACAAAAATTCTAGTTTAAAAAATTAGGGGGATTAAAATTTTTTTTTAAATGAATGTTTTGTTACTTTTACCGTAATAAACTCAAAAAATTATGAAAAAAACGCTACTTACAATCGCGCTTGCCTTTACAGGTTTTTGCGCAAATTCTCAGGTGATTTTCTCCGTTGAAGAGCCTGCTTCAATTGCTGGAGGTTATGAATTGACTTATGCAGCAATCACTGACTGGGGAGTTCCAGACATGATGATTACGTCAAATGCAGTCTTAGATACTGTGAAATTGGCATTAGATACATCTCCAGCTGCTGACTCATTAATGTGTGATGTTGCAACAGCAGGATCATTGACTGGTAAAATTGCATTGCTTTACAGAGGTTCTTGTGAATTTGGTTTAAAAGCTAAAAAAGCGCAAGATGCTGGAGCAATTGCTGTAATTATAGTTAACAATATTTCTGGATCTCCTGTTGGAATGGGAGGTGGAGCCGAAGGTTTAAATGTTACAATTCCTGTTGTAATGGTTTCAGATGTAACTGGTGCACTATTGAAAGCAAAAATTGAAAATGGTGAAGATGTTATCGTGTTTATCGGAAACAAAGCAAATTACTATGCAAATGACTTAGGAACTGCTAATAAATACATTATGACAACAGAAGCACAAGCTGTTCCAGCATCTGTGGCTTTAAACTCAACTGAATTTCCGGTAAATTTAGGTTTGTATGTTTTCAATTACGGTTCTGTTCAACAAACAGGTGCAACTGTAACTGCTGACATTACTTACAATGGTACTTCTATCTACAATGAAACTTCAAATTCTTTTGATTTTGTTGCAGGAACATCTACTGAAGACAGTGTTTGGGTTGATTTCCCAGCTTTTTCTTCTTCAGCATTTGCTGTTGGTGAATATGCAATTACTTATACTTTGACTGCAACTGTAACTGATGATTATCCTGCGGACAACGTTATAACTACAAAATTTATTTTTACTGATGATTTAATCAGTTTGGGTCGTTTAGATGAAAATGGTTTGCCAGCGATTGATCAAGGTTCTAAACCAAATCCTCAAAATGGTTCATTCACAACTTGTATTAACTACAGAAATGCAAATGCTAGTAGAATTGGTGCGCAAGGAATTTACTTTGGGACATTAAAAAATACTGCAGATGGTGATATGATTGGTGAAGAAATCTTGGTTCAAGGTTACCAATGGAATGATCAATTCAACGATACTGAAGATGCAGCTTTGGATTTTGCTTTATTGGAAGAATTAGGTTCTGGATCTTACACATTTTCTGAAGATTTGCAAGATACAATGATTTACCAAGCTTTTGATACTCCTTTCTTGTTACAAGATGACCAAAGATATTTGTTTTGTGTAACTGCAAACAGTCAAACGATCTTCTTGGCGTATGATACAAAAACAAAATACGATCAACTTGAATTGATTCAAAAACAACCAATTGGACCAATCAAAAATGCTGATACATGGAGTTTAGGTTTCGAAGGAAATCCAGTTCCTGCTGTTGGTGTTAAAACTTTCCCTGCTGCTGAAGCTGGAATTTTGGAAACAAATACTGTAGAAGCTAATGTTTACCCAAATCCTGCAAAAGATCAAGTGATTGTTTCTATCAAAGGTTACACTGGTGACGCTACAATGACTGTAACTGATTTGGCTGGTAAAACAGTAATGAATACTACAGTAACAACTGATGCAAATGGTAAAGTGAAAGTGAATACTGCTGAATTAAACAACGGTATGTACATCATTAATTTACAAATGACTGACGGAACTGTTAGTAAAGTAAATGTTGTTATCAACAAATAATAAAATACTTTAATATTTTGAAATCCTGGATTCATTGAATTCAGGATTTTTTTTGTCCTGAAAATTTCATCCAAAGTTCAATTTTCAAGTCAAAAAAATGCAGTAATTTTACCCCAAAGAAATCAACAACATGGAAAAACTTCAGAACTACATCAACGGTCAATATATCGTTCCAAATCAAGGAAATTACATCGACAATTATGAACCTGCTACAGGCAAAGTTTATTCCTTGATTCCAGATTCTGACGAAACTGATGTTCAATTAGCCGTTGAAGCTGCTGAAAAAGCTTTTCCTATTTGGTCTAAAATGTCAATCGATCAACGAAGTGCTATTTTAGTGAAGGTTTCTGAAGGTATTCAGAATAGAATGGACGAATTCGTTCAAGCTGAATCTAAAGACAATGGAAAGCCTGTTTCCTTGGCTGCTCATGTCGATATTCCACGAGCGATTTCTAACTTTCATTTTTTCGCAACTGGAATTTTGCATTTTGCTGCTGAAGCTCACTCCATGGAAGGCGAAGGAATCAATTACACGACCAGAAAACCAATCGGCATAGTTGGTTGCATTTCTCCCTGGAATTTGCCCTTGTATCTTTTTACTTGGAAAATTGCGCCCGCATTAGCTGCAGGAAATTGTGTGATTGCAAAACCTTCTGAAGTTACGCCATACACTGCATATTTACTAGGTAAAGTATTGTCTGAAGCTGGAATGCCAGCAGGTGTTTTAAATATTATTCACGGCGCTGGAAATAAAGTGGGCGATGCCATTGTAAAACATCCTAAAATCAAAGCAATTTCTTTCACTGGAGGAACGAAAACGGGTGAATATATCGCAAGAACTGCTGCGCCAATGTTCAAGAAATTATCTCTTGAATTAGGTGGAAAAAACCCGAATATCATTTTTGACGATTGCGATTTTGATGAAATGCTAACGACAACTGTGCGCTCCTCATTTGCAAATCAAGGTCAGATTTGTTTGTGTGGTTCTAGAATCTTTGTTCAACGAGGAATTTACGATAAATTCAAAACTGCATTTGTTGAAAGAGTTGAGAAATTGACAGTTTCTCATCCTACCGATCCAAAAGCGAAAATGGGTGCTTTGGTGTCCAAACCGCATTTAGAAAAAGTAATTTCTTACATTGAATTGGCCAAACAAGAAGGAGGAAAAGTGATTGCTGGTGGAAATCAAGTTCACCTCGAAGCACCTTACAATGAAGGATATTTTTTGCAAGCAACTGTTATTGAAGGTTTGGATTTTAAATGTAGAACCAATCAAGAAGAAATTTTTGGACCTGTTGTAACTATGACGCCTTTCGATACAGAAGAAGAAGTTTTAGCAATGGCGAATTCAACGCAATACGGTTTGAGCGCAACTTTGTGGACATCTGATTTAAAACGAGCACACAGAATGGCCGATCAAATTGAAGCAGGAATTGTTTGGATCAACGCTTGGTTGGTCAGAGATTTGAGAACGCCTTTTGGTGGAGTAAAATCTTCTGGCGTTGGAAGAGAAGGTGGTTGGGAAGCACTGCGCTTTTTTACAGAACCGAAAAATGTTTTCGTGAAATTTTAGAAAAACTTATTCCGCTTCAAAAATCTTTTTACTGGAATGTGAACACTTCCAAAAAGCTCATTACTTGTCAGTGAATCTAAAGAGAATCCGTATTTGATTCCTTTATCGTTCCAAATTCCACCATTGAAATTCGATTCTTTCGTCTTGGGCGTAAAGTCAGAGGAATACAAATAAATGTGCGATGGAGTTTGTCTGATTCTCAGCGGGGGAGAAGTGAGCACATAGAATTTGTTGTTTTCCTTTCGCATAATTCCTTTGGCGAAAAGTTTAGACAAAAATTCTTTTTGATATTCATTGGTAGACATCATAAATGCAAACCCAGGAACATCTTTCATTACACTGCTTTTTACTTCAGTAACGTTGAAATTTTCATCCAATATTGATTCTACAAACGTTTCCTTGATTTTCACAGTTCCACCTTGGTGGAAAGATAAATCGCCGTTCCAAGCTTTCAAAAAAGCATCCGTTGGAAAACTGACTTTTTTCCCCAACCTGACAAGTGCTTTGTAAATAGGATCATTTTTATCATTGCGCAAATTTTCTACATTCAAATGTAAATTCACCAATTTATCTGTGCCAAGTTTGTCTTCAAAAGCCAATCCTGATGGTTTAAAAGAGATGTTTAGCGGTTTTTTATTTCTAATATAGGTTTTGATATGCACAGACATTGAATCACTGTCGTGGGCAAATAAAGCCGTTTCAATTCCTTGACTTCTCAATTTTTTTGAATTGGAAAAGATGACTAATTTTTCATCCTTGAATTGTTTTTCCTCAGTAAATGCCTTCCAAGCTTTGGTGACATCATTTTTCTCAGCGAATTTTACATTGTATAATCGTTTTGGTAGTTGCGTTCCTTGGTACACAAAAAACCATTTTTTATCGTACGTTAAATACAAATGTTCTGAACGCAAAACGTGTACTTTCTGCTCGCTGACCAAAGTGTCTTCCAATTTGATGTTGCTTTTCAGTCGCACAATTCCAGGATAAATTTTAGAACTGTCATTGACTGAGATCAATGCGCCCCATTCTCCTGATTCATTGGCGAAAAAATACGCTGGCTTTTGTAAATCGAGGCCGTAATTTTTTCCTTGAGCAAGCAAAAATTCATGTGTTAAGAAATCTCTGATTGGAACTTTATTGTAGAAAAGCATCGGTGAGGATTCTCTGGCAACATCTAAAATGTATATGCGTCCTAAAAAATCACCGTCAGGAAGTCTATCTACCAATGAAGGTTCAGGAGGTGTTTTACTAAAAAGTGGTTTGTAATAGAAAAATCCAGCCAATAAAGTAATCAAAAAAACAATAAATAAAACCTTTCTAGCCATAGATAATGTTTGCTGATTTATTTAGAAAGTACATAAATTGAATTTACTAAATCCAATAAGTATTTACCTGAATTATCATAAGTTCCATCAAAATTGTAAACCAAATTGAAAGTCGTATTGGTTTTAGTTGTTTTAGAGGAAGTTAATTCCAATACGCCTGTTTTGTTGCGCATTGCATCTAGAATTTCGTTTTGTCTGGTGTTGAACATTTCTCTTGGAAGACTTGACAATGCTTCGCTCCAGTCAAAATAGCCATACATAAATTTGCTAGATTTAGCTTTTTTCGCTCTTTTTCCAGATAAAGCTTGAGCACCATAACCATTGTTGTGGTTAATTGCCAAATCTTCATCATTGGTGAAAATCAACAAACCATTTTTATTGATGATATACAATGGAATAGAATTTAAAACAGCATCTTCAATCACCCAATATTCACCTTTATTTTTGAATCTTGATGTCATTTTTCCGAAGTGTTTCAAGATTTTCTCCGGAATATCACTTCGATTTGTCGAAAAACCAAGTGTGAAAATCGGCATTTCTTCCTCACTTTGAATTTCTTTTTCTTCGTATTCAAAAGTATTTTCGTCGTATAAAAATTCGATTCTAGTAGTTTTCACTTTTTTAATACCATTGAAACTACCAAACATACTTCCTTTGTAGGTCTCAAAAAGTGCATCAGTGTCCACAAATTCATTGATCAATTCAGCCATCAAAACATTGCTTGAAATGCGCGGATCTTTTTCTTCACTTAAAATCGGAATGATGATGTCATAAGCTTGGTTGTATCCTTCTTTCAAATTGATATTGTATGTGAAAAATCCAGTACTGTTTTCGTGGATGTATTGCAATACATGTGAATCAAATTTGGTGCTGTTTAATTTTTCGTAAATAGTTCCCAAAGATTCACCGTAATTTGCTTGAAAATTGATTTCAATCGTATTGTCTTTCAGGACGATATCACCAACCATTACATTTCCAGTATACAATTCTTGCATGTCGGTAAACAACTCTGGGAATAGAATCTGAAAATTCCATAAACCTCTTGTGTTTCTGAAATTTCGAGAATTGTCTAAGTAAAAAATACCATCTGATGCATGTGCAAGCTGTGCAGCAAATTTTGGGTCATTTTTCTTTAAATCAATATTTTGTACAAAAATTTCGTCACAAATGTTTTTCAAATATTTGCTTTGTAAAGTCACATTGATGCTGTCACGCATTTCCCAATAGTTTTTACTCATCAAATCATTTTCATCCATTTCGCCTTCGATTTCTACCTCTTCAATGGCTTCTTCTTCTTCAGGACCAACAGGACCAAAATCTTCTTCTAGTTCTGGATCAATTTCATCAAATTCATCCTCATTGTTGAAATTATCATTGAAATAACCATAACCCCTGGCAAACCAAATCGAATCTGCGATAGTAGAAACTTTTTCGTAACTTGGATCAACGCGCAAAATCAATCCAGAATTTCCCTTGATGATTAAATAGTTTGAATAGCTTGAATAAAATTCAACGTTCGGAATTTTGGTTTCCACGCGATCGAAATCGTCAAAAACGGAGAAAAGTTGTTTTTTGTTTTTGATTCCAAAAGTGAATCCCGCCACTTCAAAATCTGGATTTAATCCATAAAAAATATTTAATTTTTGATCAAAATCAATTCCCGAATCTTTCAAGGTTTTGCCCTGAGTCGAACCATCAAATAATTCAGATTGCACTTCTGCCATGAATTCGTATTGAACCAATTCATCCATTGATACTTTCTTCAACAAACTAATATTGTTGATACTGAATACAGTAACAGCATCTTTTGGGATTAAATCTTCGGAAGATTGCCCAAAGGAATAAGTGAAAGCAAACACACTGATAAGGCAATATAAATTCTTCATATTCGGTAAAAACAACTTTTTCACAATGTACGGCATCCTTTCGAATTTACCGAAAAATTAACTTATTTTTTTATTCCGCTAAGGTAAATGGTATTTTCCAATAATTCAGTGTTTTGACTCAAAGAATATGGATTGGTTTTAATCATTACAGCCATTTTATTTGCTGACATTTGCGCTTGCGTATTTTCAAATTTTTCTATAGGACGATCAAATCGAGTAATTGAAATGTAACTTCCTTTCTGTAAAGCTTCTGTGTCTTCTTTTTTGATTCTTTCTTGCGCCGTTGCAGGAAGTGTAGGAATCGTTCTAGTCAATTTATTTCCATCCCAAACCAACCAATTGTGGTCAGCATCTTTATTCACCCAATCCGCATTTTCTTCACGAATGATTTCTTTGATTGATTTTTGAAGCGTCTGAATATTGGTGAAATCACATTGAAATTTGAAGATAAACTCTGTGTAATTAGCATCTACTTTCACGTTGGTAATTCCTTCTTTTTTCCCTAACTTTTCTTTGTAAAATTTTACTTTTTCCTGAATTTCAGCAATCGACGGCACTTTTTTACCATCCAAACTGTCCAACGCCAATATAGAATTGATTTTTACCTTGCTTGAACTCAAGTTAATAGTATATTTGAAAGTTCCTGATCCATCGCTTTTGATACTTAAATCATCGATGATTTCAACGCAAGAACCCAAACTAAAAATGACCAATATGGCTAATAATATTTTCATCAAAAAATGGAATTATGAAACAAAAGTACTCAAATTTACTGCTAATTCGTCCACTCTTAATTCAACTTCTGTACCAAAAATAAGCGCGCGGTTGTCAGCGATGTGTCCTGCGGGAAAATCAAACACAATCGGAATTTTTCGATATTCAAAATGTGACAAAATAATTTCATGCAAAGTCATACCGATTGAAGTGGCTGTATCTTTCATGTCTGTCATTCCGCCCACAATTAAACCGTTGATTCTGTTCAGAATACCCGCTTTTGCAAATGCATAAAACATGCGGTCGAGGTGATACAATTGTTCTGCTAAATCTTCAATAAAGAGAATTGTATTGGCATATTCTGGTTGATCGTCTGTTCCTAACAAACTGTATAAAATTGAAAAATTGCCACCTATTAATTTTCCAACGGCATTTCCGTGTTTGTTGTATTGGTGAGCTGGAATTTGAATTTCAGTTTGTTTTCCTTGCAAGGCATAAAGCATGGAATCCATGGCAAAAGTTGTGTTTTCTGCATAATTGAGCGGCATTGTTGCATGGATGCTTTTCAATCCAAATTTTTGCATGCGCTGGTGAAAAACAGTCACGTCTGAAAATCCTACAATCCATTTTGGATCTCTCAAGATACTAGCCCAATTGATGCGGTCTAGAATTCGAACGCAACCATAACCTCCTCTTGCGCAAATAATTGCTTTGATTTCTGGATTATCGATCGCTTTTTGAAAATCTTCTGCACGTTGCGCATCAGTTCCAGAAAAATAATGAAATGTTCCCAAGCAATGTTCGCCCAAAACAACACGATAACCGTGCGACTCAAAAAATGCTTTTGCGTCCAACACCAAATGTGCTTCGATTGCTTTTGCAGGAGCAACAATGGCGAATAAATCACCTATTTGCAGGGGCGAAATTTCAGAATTCATGTGGTAAAATTACATTTTTTCTGAAACAGTAATTGAATTGGAATTTTTGGAACTAGGAAATAAATGCTTTTTGCAAAATCATCGGATATTTCTTCCCAAATTCTTGCTGACACCATTCTCTCAATAATCGGATTTCATCTTGGTCATTGATCCATTGCAATGCTTTGGCCAATTCTTTTTGAAATAGTTTTGCGTCAAAACTCACCTTCATTAAGATTTTTTTACTCAATTCTACCATGACTTTTCACTTTAAATGTTTCTACCAAGATAACTTTTAAAACTAAATTAAATTGTGAGCGAAATGTTAATTGGCGAATTTTAACGAAAATGGTGAATCAAATCAACGATTCTGCAAATACTCCTCATTGCGTTTTTTATCTTCCGCACTGCCTTCAAAACAAGCGTGTTTCGATTTTTTGGCTGGGAAAAGATGAATGTATTTAAGGTGAAACATCACAGGATAATATTTGCTCGAAAACCATTGCAATTTGGCGCTGCCATTGTTCCATTCTTGGATACCCAAAACTGGCAACTGAACGCCAGGAACTAAATATCGCCCTTTTTTCAAACGAATTCCGAATCCAATATCGTAATGCAATTGCGCCCTAAAGTTTGGTGAAAAAGTTTGCGGCCCAACCATTGCTCCTTTATAGGTGGATTTTTCCAGCATGCTGTAATCTCCATTAAGTCCCAAAGAATGGTCCAAGAAAATGTTTTTCGTTTTATTCAAATATTGCAATTTGTGCACTGCAAATCTGCCGTAAACATAACCTTTGCTGAAATTTCCTTCTCCAGTATTGGTGAAAAGGGCATTTCCCGAAGCGTTAAATTGAGTTACTGTCGTTGTTTCTCTACCTTTAATTAATTTAAAACCAATTCCCCAATCGATGTAATCCACAAAACGGCCAAACTTGTATTTGGGCTCTTTCATGTTGAAATGCACCAGTCCAACTTCTGCGAAAAAACCTACTTTTCCGCTTGGATCATGAGTGAATTCATAATATCGATTTACAGAATCTGGCTCACTTTGAAATGTTTGATTGACTTTTCTAGTCGTGGTATAAGTTGGGCCAACTTGCACTTGAAGTCCAATTGGTCGTACTTTTCCATCATTTGGACTTTCAACTTTTCCAAAAAAGTCTTTGCGTTTCTTTTTTTGTTTATACAGTTTTTGAGCGTCCAAATTTGAGACAGTCAACAAGCTTATCAAAGTCAGCAAAATAATTTTCATTGATCAACTAATTCGTTTAATTTTTCCATTACTTCAGGCGCATCCCATTTTTCATGGATATTTTCCATTTCCATGAGTTTTGCCATAATTTGGTCTTGTTTTTTCCCATTCGCCAATGCCTCACTGTATCTGATGTGGCTAAAAGTGACTTGAGAATATAACGGCAACCACTTATTTGGGTACAAATTACTAAATTTTGCTTCAATTTTCTTTCTTAATAAGAAATTTGGGTCGGCAGTCAAATCACGCATTTCAACATAATTCAACAAAGCCAAGTCTAAAATCGCATTTCCATCTGGTACACGTTGGTCAGAAAATCTTCCCAAAAGTCCATCCCAATTGCCGTTTGCTTCTTCGTGCATTTCATGGAAAACGGTGCAATCTTCAAAACCACAATTCATTCCTTGTCCGTAGAAAGGAACAATCGCGTGCGCTGCGTCACCCAACAAAACAACATCATCGCCATAATTCCATGGTTGACAACGAACCATTACCAATGAGGAAGTTGGGTTTTCAAAATAATCGTCAATCAACGTTGGCATCATTGGCACCGCATCAGGAAACATAAGTTGAAAGAAATCTGATACTTGTTCTCTTGTTTCGAGCGTTTCAAAAGAAGTTTCTCCTTTCATCGGGAAGAATAAGGTACAAGTAAAACTTCCGTCTAAATTCGCCAAAGCAATCATCATAAATTCTCCGCGAGGCCAAATGTGCAAACAGTTTTTGTCTAATTGATGCGTTCCATCAGCATTTGCTGGAATAACCAATTCTTTGTAACCGTGATCCAAATATTTTTGAGAATAATCAAAAATCGCATTTTTTTGCATGCGCATTCTAACAGCCGAAAAAGCGCCGTCCGTTGCAAAAACTTTATCAAAAGCATGATTTTCTTTTTGATTCGTTTCGCTATTGCTGAAAGTTAACGTGTTTGTTTTTAAATCAATATCATCGCATTTGCGGTTGAAATTGTAATCGATGCTCGGAAAATCATCCGCCAAATTCATCAATTTTTGGTTCAATCCACCACGAGAAACAGAATAAATCGCTTGATCTTCTTTTCCGTAAGGTTGATAAGTCAAAGTTCCGTCCAAAGCGTGCATGCAACGTTTGTACATAGGAATTGAAATCGCGCGAATATCATCAGCAATTCCAGCCAATTCTAAGGCTTTCCAACCACGGTCTGAAAGTGCCAAGTTGATTGATTTTCCAGCCAATAATTTTGCTTTTCTTAAATCTGGTCGGCGTTCAAATACAGAAACTTGGTATCCTTTTTTTGCCATCAAAATTGCTTGTAAACTTCCAACCAATCCTGCTCCTACAATTCCTACTTTTTTCATACTTATGTTTTTTTCGATGTATCAATTTTTTATTCTCAAACCGACAAAATGGCTCTTTCCAATATTTCTCCGAAAACAAAAACGTCTTCGAACGAATTATACATTGGAACTGGCGCTAAGCGTATTACATTTGGTTCTCTCCAATCTGCAATCACACCATCTTCTGTCAATTGATTAAACAATTTTTTCGCTTCGCCATGCACCAACATGGAAATTTGAGCTCCTCTTTGCGCTTGATTTCTTGGGGTAATGATTTCAAACGTGCATTTTTCTTTGTGCTTTTCTGAAATTGAATCAATCACAAATTCCAAAAATCCTGTCAATAAATCTCTTTTTTGACAAAGCGCTTGCATTCCAACTTCATCAAATAAATCCAACGAAGCCAAATGTGCTGCCATTCCTAAAATGGGTGCGTTACTCAACTGCCAACCTTCAGCCCCTTCCATTGGGTGAAAACCTTTTTGCATTTGAAAACGTGTTTCTTTGTCGTGTCCCCACCAACCTGCAAAGCGCGGCAATTCTGGACGATTTGCGTGTTTTTCATGCACAAACATTCCAGAAACTCCTCCAGGAGATGAATTCAAATATTTATATGTGCACCAAGCAGCGAAATCTACATTCCATTCATGTAATTTTACATCAATATTTCCTGCTGCATGCGCCAAATCAAATCCTGCAATAGCTCCAACTGCATGGGCCGCTTCAGTGATTTTCTTCATGTCAAACAACTGCCCTGAATAATAGTTCACGCCGCCAAACATCACCAAAGCTAATTCATCGCCAACTTCAGCAATTTTGGCTAAAATATCTGATTCATCAATTAAATGTTGTCCTTCGCGTGGCGCAATTTCAACGATGTGCGTGTCAGGATCTAGGCCGTGGAATTTAACTTGAGATTCCAATGCGTATTGATCACTTGGAAATGCTTTCGCTTCGCAAATGATTTTATTTCTTTTTCCTGTTGGTTGGTAAAATGAAACCATCAACAAGTGTAAATTGGTTGTCAATGAATGCGTAATGACCACTTCTTTGTTAGTTGCACCCACAATTTTCGCTGCTTTTTCAGTCAATTGTTCGTGGTAAGAATACCAAGGTCTTTCTGCCAAAAAGTGACCTTCCACACCCCATTTTGCCCAAGCATCCAATTCTTGTTGGATATAACTTGAAGTTGATTTTGGCTGTAATCCCAAGGAATTTCCAGTAAAATAGCGCACTCCATCTGGGTGAAACGAAGGCAAATGAAAACGGTTTCTGTAATCTTTCAATGGATCTTGCGCATCCATTTTTTGGGCAAATGACAATGAATTTTCGAAAAGCATGTACTCTTTTTTTAGATGCACCAAAGATAAACAAACCAATTAGAGAGACAAGTCAATTTGCATTTGTTTGAGCGCGATTTTTACTGATTTTTGTCAGGTTCACAATATTTGAGGATAATGTTATTTTTTGAAGAGTCGGCAGGATAATTTTATTTATTTCGCTGTTAATAAATGATTTATAATAGACAAAAGATAATATGGTCAATTTCATTTTTCACAGTAATCTGATTTCAGGGAATCAAAATTTGTATTAAAACTGAAGTTTTACTTACATTTATACAATCAATAGCAATTCTATTACCAATGGAAAATATCCTAAAAAATGCGCGACAAGATTGGATGTACATCATTTTAAGTACCGTTTCAGGTTTCTTGATGATTGGATTTTATTTTGTGCTAGCCAATTTAATTAAATTGGATGAAACGACCTCTTTTCTGGTTACCTTGATTTTATTTTCATTGTTGTTTGATGTGCGTCATTTTTTTCCAACCTACACACGAACATTTTTAGACAAAGAATACTATAGAGAAAATAAAAGTTGGTTATTGGGAAGTACCGCGGCGATAATTTTGATTCCGTTGATTTCGTATTTTATTTTGATCCAAGGTGAGGCGATGGCCTACAATGGTCAAATTGTTTTGGCATTTGCAAGACGCGTAACTTTAACCCTGGGATTTTATCATTTGATTAAGCAAAACTGGGGTTTTATTGCGATTTACAAAAAGAAATTCAATGAACCGGAAGATGGTTCTGATCGTTGGGAAAAATTGTTGTTGTTGAGTGGTTCTTTTATTCCTTTTGCATATTTGGCAAAAACTAAAATTATTTGGTTTTATGATGAAGTTGCAGCATTTACTCC
>JBFYPS010000312.1:0-3889 GCA_041303135.1 Crocinitomicaceae bacterium
GATGGTATCTCTTCAATCAAATTTAAATTATTTTTTTTAATTAAAAAATGGGAAAACCAATTTTACTGCAAATGCGTTATTGGCAAAATAGGAATAATGCAGAAAGGTTCATTTGGTGCTAAGCAAAGTACAAAATCCAATTTTGATAGATTCATTTTCGAAAATAAATTCTTAGAGATTATATGCGCTGGAAAATAGAAAATACCTTATGATTTTGTAGGATTTATTTGTCTTCTTCGATTTCAAATATCAATTCAGAAATTGTACTTTGATCAAAATATTTTTCCGCAATTTCCTGCAATTCGTTGGTTGTCAATTTGTCAATCGCGCTGTAAATCTCCTGAATAGAATCGATTTGGTTGAAAAGCAACAAACTTTTTCCCAAACCAAGCATAATTCCTGAATTACTGTCCAAGGAAAGTGCTAAATGTCCTTTTAATTGCTCTTTGGCTTTCTTTAATTGAACTACTGATAACGCTTGCTCGCGCATGATTTTCAGTTCTTTGTAAACCAATTTCAAGGTTTTATCCAAGTATTTTTGGTCTGTTCCGAAGTAAATGGTCCAATAACCGATATCGGCATAAGGCGAATAATTTGCTTCAATGTTGTAAGAATAACCGTACTTTTCTCGAATCGATAAAATCAATCTTGAATTCAATGCTGGTCCGCCCAAAACGTTGGTCAACAAAGTCATTCCACGGCGTGTTTCGTCGTTGTAACCTGGAGCAATTCCACCAATCACCGCATGCGCTTGAAAATTGGCTTCTTTGGAACGAATTTTAAATGGTTCGTAACCTGTAAAAGGTTTTGGTTGAACCATTTTTGCAGAATGCTTCAATGGGCCATAATCTGCTTCCAAACGTTTGACCAATCGATCCAATGGAATGTCGCCCACGAATGAAATCACAATGTTTTCAGCAAAGAAAAAGCGATTCGTATAATGCAATAAATCATTTCTATGAAAGCCTGAAACGGAATCTTTTGTACCTAAAATATTGGTTCCAAGTGGATGATTTTTAAATAATAAAGCTTCGAAATCATCGAAAATTTTATCGCCTGGCGAATCTAAATAGGAATTGATTTCGTCCAATACAATTTCCTTTTCTTTCTGAATTTCTTTTTCGGGAAAATTGGAATTCAACACAATGTCAGCCAACAATTCAGACGCGCGGTTCAAATGTTCTTTGGTGAAAGAAGCGTACACGCAAATTTCTTCTTTTGTCGTGTAAGCATTTAATTCTCCGCCAACAGAATCCAAGCGCGAAAGAATGTGGAGCGAACGTCTTTTCTTCGTTCCTTTGAAAATGCAATGTTCGAGGAAATGTGCCAACCCTTCTTCATTACTTTCTTCGTATCGTGAACCAGCTAAAATAGTCACTCCTAAATGCGCAACTTGTGCTGGAGCGTGCATGTAAACCAAACGGATTCCATTGCTCAAAGAAACAATACTCGGCGTTAATTCTATCATGCTTGGAATTAAGGGTTTTTTCTAAAAACGGTCCAAGAATCGTTTTGTTTTTCAAATACGATGCGATCATGTAGGCGAGAAGGTCTTCCTTGCCAAAATTCAATAGATTCAGCAACAATGAAATAACCGCCCCAATGTGGAGGACGCGGCACTTCATTGGGATATTTTTCGCTCAATGCTTCCAAACGGGATTGTAAGGATTCCCGATTTTCAAGCAAATCACTTTGGTGAGAAGCCCAAGCACCCAATTGACTTTCTCGCGGACGAGAAGCGAAATAGGCGTCACTTGTAGCTTCGTCGATTTTATGTGCCACACCTTCAATGCGCACTTGTCGTTCTAGAACATTCCAGAAAAACAACGCGCAAATGGCAGGATTTTGATCTAAATCTTTTCCTTTGTGGCTATGATAATTGGTGTAAAAAACAAATCCTTCCTCACTCAATTCTTTCAAATAAACGATGCGCGAACTTGGTTTTCCATCAGCACTTACTGTAGCGATAGACATTGCGTGTGGCTCCGCTTGCGTAGAATCGAACGCTTCTTTGTACCAAGTTCTAAAAAAAGCCAAAGGATCATTTCCGACGTGGTCTGAAAGTACACCTTTGTCGAAATTGTGGTGATCATTGCGCATTCTGTGAAGAAAATCTTCCATTTTTTGAATTTAAATTGAACGTTGAAAAGGATTAATTTTCAGAATATTCATCGTCTAAATCGCTGTCGATTTCTTCCAAATCTTCAGTATCTAATTCGTCTTCAATTTCTTCGAAATCTTCCTCTTCTTCCTCAAAATCATCGTCAACATCACTTCCTGGTGCAGAATAAACACGTTTTCCAGTGGTGATAATTGGCTCATCTTCCAACAACGGACGACGAGAAATTTCTTTGTCTAATTCTTCTGTATATGGGAAAATGTCCACAATTGGAGAAACGATGATCGAAGGAATCAAGAAATCTACCAACATGGTTGACAAACTTTCATGCATACGGTCGAATGCTTCTTTTACTGAATGTGCGCCCACCAAGAAGTTTTGAGACACTTTTTTCGCTTTGTCAGAATCCTCAGTTGCACTTTCGAAAGAGATTTTGCATTTGTACCAAGTATCACTGTCTTCGTATTGGAAAATATCGTGGTAATCTGTTCTTGCAATGTTTGTTACGGTAAATTCCCCGCGGATAATTGCACCTAATTCTTCGTATATTCTCGCTTCAGCGTCTGTGAATGTCATTGCAGCCAACAAATAAGGCTCCGAAACGCGCTTAAAAGCACCATTTTCAAGTTGTTTGGTATATTTTACTTTTACCGTAAACCAATTGTTCATGTTGTGTATTTTGTTTCAGATTACAAGCATCTGAAGGATTATAAACTCAATTTTTCGAACTACAAAAATACGTAAATGATTTGTGATAAGATTGCTTTTTTTGTCAACAATTTGCGTGATTTGTTTGGGGTGGTTTTGAAGGATTATTGGATTGATTTTGATTGAAAATAGATTGAAGTATTTTGGAAGGTGCAAAATGCACTTGGATTGAATGATGTTTGAAGAAAAGTAATATCTTTAAGTTAATTTCCCTGAGGAATGAATTGATTTTGTTTAGGAAATAGACATTGTTTCGATTTTTAGACTTAATGTGACTTCTTAAGGTAAAGTAACTTACAACGATTTACTGTTTAGTGCTATGAAAGTTTATTGTTTTTTAATCTTATTATTTTTCACCCAGAGTTTTTCAGCTCAAGTCAAAGATTTCAAAGTAAATAAATATACTGAAAAAGAAGTTATTGTTCTCTCAGGACTAACAATGGTTGATACGTTTTCATTATCTTTTTTCAAATCAAATATTAAGAAAATACAAGAAAGTACCACGAAGAAAACTGTCCTTTTTGTTGATTTTCCCCAAGATTACATTTTTGAAAATTGCAGTTTTGAAAATGTTTTTGAATTATATGAAAATATTAATGATTTTAAGCAGTATTCAATTTTTGTAGATTCTTTGTTGCACATAAAGGATACTAATTTAATTGTAATTGGCCGTTTTCCCGAAATCGGGTTTCCCATTTCCATGAGCAATTTACATTCAATTTTTAACAAATACCCTAACTTATTTGATTCAGACCAGATCAAATTACTTGAATACAAAGTTTCAAATTTATGGAGAGGAAATGATTTATTTTATACGTTGCAAGAGTCTATCGTTGAGATGTATAAAAACATAGACAAAAGTAAATTTGTAAGTAATGTTGATTATCTTTATGTTAAAAGTGTCATCGGAAAATTAGCTTTTGATTTAAATTTTTTAGAGTCAGAAATTAGCTATTATATTAGTGACTTAGAATGTAATGTTGTTGTCTTGAATATAAATCCATTCGACGATCATATCATAAGAAATCTTGAAAAATATGTTTACTATACTAAATACAAACA
>JBFYPS010000313.1:0-2635 GCA_041303135.1 Crocinitomicaceae bacterium
TGAATTTGGTTCAACCGAAAGTCTAATTTTTGACGAAAAATATTAACTGCTAAAGAGTTAAAAAAATTAAAATATGAAAAAAACAAAAATAGTTGCCACCTTAGGTCCTGCGTCTTCTGACAAGGAAATTTTAAGACAAATGTTTTTAGAAGGTTTAAACGTTTGTCGTTTGAATTTTTCTCATGGTGCTTACGAAGACCACGCTGCGGTAATTAAAGTTATCCGTGAATTGAACGACGAAACAGGACTAAACGTCGCTATTTTAGCAGATTTACAAGGACCAAAAATCCGGGTTTACGAAGTTGAAAATAATGGCGTTTTACTTGTAAATGGCAAGGAAATTACCATCACAACCGAAAAAATGGTTGGAACGGCAGAAAAAATTGCGATCAATTATCCACAACTTCCTGCCGACGTAAATCCTGGTGAAAAAATATTATTGGATGACGGAAAATTGGCGCTTGAAATTATCAGCTCTGACGGTTTCAATATCATCAAAGCAAAGGTAATTCACGGTGGAATTTTATCTTCAAGAAAAGGAGTGAATTTGCCTAATACCAAAATTTCACTTCCATCTTTGACGCCAAAAGACAGAGAAGATTTAGAATTTGCATTGCAACAAAATGTAGATTGGATTGGATTGTCATTTGTTCGTTCTGCTAGAGATATTATCGAATTAAAACATTTGATTAGCACTGCGCACGGAAAAGCAAAAGTGATTGCCAAAATTGAAAAACCAGAAGCTGTTGCCGACATCGATGAAATCATCCAAGAAAGTGATGCTTTAATGGTTGCCCGTGGCGATTTAGGTGTGGAAGTTCCATATCAAAATGTTCCATTGATTCAAAAAATGCTGATTAACAAGTGTTTTGAATATGCTAAACCGATTATTGTGGCAACGCAAATGATGGAGAGCATGATTACCAATATTTCTCCAACAAGAGCAGAAGTAAACGATGTTGCCAATGCAGTTCTAGATGGAGCTGACGCAGTGATGCTTTCTGGAGAAACCTCAGTGGGTAAATTCCCAATTGAAGTGATTCGCACAATGGCAAACATTGTGAAGGAAATGGAAACTTTTGAAGGCATTTACAACAAAGAAGTAATGCCAGAAAAAAACCAAGAAAGATTTATTTCTGATTCAATTTGTTTCAACGCTTGTCGATTGGCTCAAAGAGTTCATGCTGATGCAATCATAGCGATGTCTTTTTCTGGTTATACAGCGTATAAATTGGCTTCACAAAGACCAAAATCACCTATTTATATTTTCACAAGCAATAAACAAATTTTGACTCAATTGAATCTTGTTTGGGGTGTGAAAGGATTTTACTATGATTTGCGTGTTAGTACAGATCATACCATTGCTGATATCAAATATCTGTTGAAAAAAGAAGGTTTAGTGAATACGGGTGATATGGTTATCAACATCGCTTCCATTCCTTTAGATGATAACGGAAGATCAAATATGCTCAAATTAAGTCAAGTCGAATAAAAAATATCAAGCACAAAAAAGCGGATTATCTCTAAATGAAATAATCCGCTTTTTGCTTATTAGGGATTTCTATTTTATTGCAAAACGCAAAGCAATGTTTCCATAAATACCAAAACCGACATAAGGAAATAATCTCACGGTTGGCGTAGCATCTACTGCAATGTTAAAAGGAATTTCATTGAAAGTATATTCAATTCCAATTACTCCATCAACACCTCCATAAGCGCCATTATAATAATTGTCGCGGTACTTGTAGTTGTAATTATTGTTCCAAGTTCCAATATCGCCTCCAATTCCATAATACCAATTGAATCCAGAACCCATATCTTTGTTAATTTCAAACAATCCTTGAAACCATAAGAAATTTCTACCGCCACCAATAGATGCTTCGATGGCTGTTGATGAACCCAATGAATGTTTGATGTTTAGTGCGCCAAAACCTGGAAAACCGCCTTTGAAACCAATCGCAGTTTTGTAATTTTGACTGTACGCGAATCCTGAAATCAGCATCGCAAATGCGAAAAGCAAAACACTTTTCATTTTATTTTTTTTAATCATGTACTAAGTTACAACACCAAAGGTGCTAACCGACAAAATTAACGAACGTTGTGAGAAAGAAGTTTGAAAATAAATTATTGTAATTCAATAATTTACATTAAAAAAGTGAAATACTCAATCCCAATTCCAAGCCATTCAATGTTGTACTTTGCTTGTTTTTAAAATAGGGATTTAAGTTGTAAGAAGCGGTGAACGCCCAATTTCTAATTCCTATTCGAGCATGAACACTCATCAATAGTGGATCTAAATCATTGAAATTTGAGGTGATTGTTTCCACTTTCAAACCTGAAGTGTTTTCAGTAAAAAGATGTGTTTGAGCCAAAAATTGATATCCAATTCTTCCGCCAATCTGAAATTTAAAATGTTTCCAGCCTGCAGTTCGAAATCGCAATTCAATCGGAACAAATATTTTATTAACCGTAAAAACTGATTTTTCTATTCCCGAATTCAAAGGGACTTCAGTTAAAATGGTTGTTTGATTGCTATCAACATGATTCAAAAAATAATCGGATTGAATTCTAGAATGCCCATAACCCAAACCAATTCCCAAACTGACAGTATTGTTTGAATTGCATGGAATATCAA
>JBFYPS010000314.1:0-2941 GCA_041303135.1 Crocinitomicaceae bacterium
GATTTTCAATTACATAATTTAAGATAAAATCTTTTATTGGACCTTCATCGCCAGATGCGCCGCGAACCGCTATTAATTCTTGTAATAATTTCATTTGTTGCAATTGATTCTTTCGAAATGAGATAAAATCCCAAGTTTAGTGAATTTAAGTCTCTGATAAAAGTGATTTTTGATAATTCTATCTAATCTGATACTAAGAATTAATCAACAACAATGAACTTTTGTGGCTTAAACGATTGATTTCTAAATGTAATGTAGTACATTCCAGACGAAAAACTTTGGGTGTCTAATTGAATCATTTTTGATTCTGAAATTGCCTTTTTAAAGACGATTTGACCAAATTGATTGGTAATCAAAATCTCATCGCTAGAAACGTTATTCTCGAAAACGATATTCAATTCGTTTTTTGTGGGATTTGGGAACAATTGAAAGTCGCTCGATGCATTTATTTCATCGAGATTGTTTGTATTAGAATTAAGTCTTGCTTTGCTTGCGTCTTTACAATTCCCAATATTTCTCATCAAGTCGAAATAATCGCCGTTTTGAAAAGACAAATTGTTATTTTCTGTGATTTCGCCAGTAATCATCGATACGCCCAAAACATTATTTCCTGTACTGAAATAGTATGTCATCGTATTGGGATCAATTGCAGAACTTGCATTGATTGAAAATCCGCCAGCTGCCAATGGATTTGCTGAAATAGCAACAATTTCTCCTGTTGTTGTATTTATTTTTGCCAATTTGATAGAAGTCGAATCAAGGTTTTGCAACCCGAACATTGGATCTAAGCTGTCAGTAACTGTTGTATAAAAGTTTTGTCTTAACAATCCGTAAAGCGATGAATCAGCGCAACTGTAGGTGAAATTGTCAAACATGATGTTGTCACTCAAAGGAATTGGAAAAGAACTGTAAATTTCTCCGTTATACATGTCTAAGCCGACAATTGCGCTTCCAATTGAATAATAATAAACCATTTGATAAGGATCAATCGCGCTTCCTGAGTAGGCAAAACCATTTCCGATTGAACTTTGAGAAATTTGTTGAATTTCACCAGTTTGTGCATTCAATTTCGACAAAAACATTTCTGCACCAATGAAACTACCCATCGCATTATATTGATTTCTTCGAGCTAGTCCATAAACTGTACTGTCAGAATTGTTGAATCTGAAGTTATCGAAATAACTTTCGCCATTTGGGTTAGATAAAGTTACTTGATTTTCAATTATTCCTGAATTTAAATCCAGAGTAATGAATTGATTACCGCCGAAAAATAAATACGAATTGGTGTAAGGATTGAGTGCAGCGCCAGTTAAATTGACCGCATAAGAAGCTGCGTTGTTTCCAATATTTTCGACAAATCCTGTCAGCGTATTGAGTTTTCCTAGCGTAACTGTTGCAGAATCAAAAACTTCAAAAGTAAAACTCGTGTCGACAGGATCTGTTTGGTAACTGTAAAAATTCTTTCTTACAATTCCATATAGCATATTTTCATCTTGTGCATTTACACTGAAGATAAATAAGTTAACCAAAAATAATGCGACTATTTTTTTCATAATTTGAAGTATTTAGTGTGACATACAAAATCGTTAACAATATGAAATCTAAATTGTTCGAGCAATTTTTAATAATTAATTTAGTATTCACCTAAATTTACGAATTCCAAATGTTTATTATCAGTCAAAACTTCTTGTACAAATGCACTTTTCACAAATGGAACGGCAATTTGCAACAAACAATTTTCTGCAAAATCTTGTTTTTCAATGGTTAGGTGGTGATTCTTAACCAAAGACATGATTTCTGGCATTTCATTATAAGTAAACTTAATCTCAAAGTGCTCAAAAACTTGTTTTTCAATGATTTTACCTTCTTCAATGGCGTCTTTTGCTGCGGCTTTGTATGCTTGAATTAAACCGCCGACTCCTAATTTTGTTCCTCCAAAATAGCGAACAACGCCAATTAAAACATTGCTTAGATCAAATGATTGGATTTGACCTAAAATCGGGATTCCTGCGCTGTTCGAAGGTTCGCCATCATCATTTGCCCGGAAAACTTTTTTGTCCAAACCAAAACGATAAGCATAACAAACGTGTCTTGCTTGATGGTGCATTTTTTTCCATTCAGCCAAGTGAATTTTGGCTTCGTCTTCAGAATAGCAAGCAACTGCATAACCGATAAATTTAGAACCTTTTTCTTTGTAAATTCCTTCTGAAAGGAATTCCATGGTTTTATATGTATCAATTACTTCCAAGCACTTTTTTTTGCAAATTTAGCGATAAACAAGTGTTGAAACGTCAATGCAACTTAAAACTTTCTTTTCTAACCGCAATTTCAAAAATACTTTCTGCTGAAATTAAAAGTTCAACATTTGATTTCGTTAGTTGTATTTTTAATTCATTGATTTTTAAATGATTTAGATTTACCAAAGCTTTCTTTGAAAATTTACTTTTTTGAATCACATTATTTGCCATTGTTGGAATAGAATCCATCATTTGACCAACCTTGAATTGAATATTTTGTTGGATCAACTTCAGTATTTCTTCATGAAACAAATCTGCCAAGGAATTAAAGGCTTGCGTTTCCATTTTATTTTCAAAATCAATGTCTTGAATTGTGATTGTTTTTTTATTCTTGGATAATTCTGGCAATCCTTTAAAATAGCTCACTCCATTTATTCCACCGGAATGTTTGACTTTTAAATTCATGTATTTTAAACCATTGGAAATAGAAATGGATTCAATTTTCACTTTTATTCCTTTTATTTTAACAGTTTTTCCTGCGATTTTTTCAGCTAGAATTTGGTTTAATTTCGCCAGTGGCAGTAGAAAATGAATGTTTATTTTACTCAAAGAATCGGAGGGAGGCACGGCCAAAAGCTTGATTTTTGTTGGGAATTTCACTTTTGCAATTTGCAAGGTATCAAATCGAAGATAGACTTTAGATG
>JBFYPS010000315.1:0-12290 GCA_041303135.1 Crocinitomicaceae bacterium
TTATTGAATTTGATACTTACACGGTAAATTGCCCCTGGATCAGGTTTGATTAATTTTTCCAAGTCAATTACATGTTGAGACCATTCTTTTAAATTGGTTTTTTTGTTGTAATCCAATCTAATTTTTTTCTCTGCTACTATTTTTCCAAAACGGGTTAATTCATCATTTCCATCCAAATTATTGACTTGTAAAAAGTGGTGAACATTTGTTTCGTAGATCTTGATTACTCGCACATCTACAGATTTCAAACTAATTGATTCGAACGGAAAAATCAATCCATTGGAACTTGGCAAAATACTTCCGTTTCCTTTGAGTCGTACCAAAGGTTTTGGTTCTTCGAAAGTGATGTAAGAATAAAAATCTTCCAATTTTTTGTATCCTTTGGCATTGCGAATTCCGTTGCTAATGGATAATTTTTTGGTGCCGAGATATCGTTTTGTAAAGTAAATATTTACGGTATTGTAATCGACACTGTACGTCAATTTGTCAATTCCTTCAATCGTGATAATTCCATTCAGATTTTGATTTGGATCAATCGGTTCACTGAATCTTACTTCCACATATTGTTCTTCATTGTCGATTACTTTCGAACTCAAAATAAGAAAATCACCTAGCGCAGGAACATCAATTTCTCTTTTTCCACGGCTGATAGATTCTATTGGCGTTCCATCCCAAGTTACAATTACTTTACTTGCTTTTTCAGTTCTAGCGATACTGTCAAAAGTGAAATAGTAGCGATTTTCGTCATAATAACTTTCGCTCAAAGTCAATTTCAAAGGTTTTCCATCTTGCGTGGCACGAATGGTTTGTTTCAATTTCGTAGTGTCTTCAAAATCTGAGGTCATGATACTTCCTTCCAATTTTTGCCATTCAGAATAATAGTCATCGTAGCTTGTGAGTCCATTAGTTTCAACAAAAAGAGTCTGTTGGAAAGTTGAGAATTGAAATTTGAAATTCTCGTAATTGTCTTTTACTTTGGCCACACGTTCCAAATCAAAATCAACGGTATAAAATTGATTTGCCGGTAATGTTTCGAAAGGAACAAATTCGATTACGCGATCGCTGATCCAAACCGCTCGACCCTCTACTGCTGGTTCGAAAGAAAAAATATCCTCCAACAAAGTTGAGTCGGGCAAAGCACCTTCTTCACCTGAAACTGTTGGAACATTTTCTGCCAATTCGATTCTAATGTTCGATTTACGTGTAATCATTCCCGAGGAATAACCAGAAATGTATTCACCATAAGCAGGATCGATTTTGATAATTTCAGGACTTGAGCTACAACCCCAAAAAGTGAGTCCAAGAACCAATAAAAGTGAATGAAGAATAATACGTTGTAATTTCATGATTTCAATATTTATAGCAAAGATGATTTTTAATTTTGATTTTAAATAAAAGGAATGATAGGTTGTAGATTTTGAATTATTAAGCGTAGTGATTTGGATATTAATCGCTGTCAGTCGTTTCTGATTTTTGATTCAAAAGTACCTGAACAAACAGTGGATTTTGTTGATCACGATTTAAAACATGGTGAGATCTAAGGTAAAAAGGTTCTCTCTTTGGTAACAGTTCTTCGATAAATGCTGTTAATTCTGTTTGATTCTTCCCTTGAATTAAAGGTCTAGGTCTTTTTGCGTTAATCAATCTATGCACCAACTCAGGAACAGATCTTTGCAAATAAAAAGTGACGCCTAATTGATTCAATAAATCGATGTTTTTCTCATAACAAGGCATGCCACCGCCCGTTGCCAAAACGATATTTTGTTGATTATCCAAATCCAAAATGAATTTCTCCTCCAATTTCCGAAAATGTGCTTCCCCGAATTGACTAAAAATATCTTTGATTTTCAATTTATACTTCGCCTCAATGGCATCGTCAGCATCTACAAATTGATAATTCAATTGCTTGGCTAATTTTCTACCAAACGTAGATTTGCCGCAGCCCATAAAACCGATTAAAATGATCACTGACATGAAAGTAAAAGTAAGTATTTTCAATTTAGAAATCTATGGTAATAAACTAAAAAAAGAGCGAATTATTAACATCTAATAAACCCTATATTTGTTTGTTGATTTTTGAAATATCGCCATATTTCAAAATTGCGAATTAAAAAACAGTAGCGCAAATGCGTTAATTTTAATTCTTTAGCTGATTTTTCATTTATTAAATTTACAAAAACATTACATTTGTTTTGAACTATTTGATGAAAACATGAAGTACATTTCCCTTTTTTTAATAATTATCATTACTCAATTTTGCATGAGTCAGGTTGGAGAAAGTTCCAAAACACCAAAGCACATTGAGATTGTCCCAACTTTAAGCATCAACAATGATTTCAATCTCCAAGATTATATGGTTGGTGTATCTGCTGGAATTGAAGATTTAGGTTTTGAATGGGGTGCTCGCGTAGGATTTAACCTAAGACCTTTTTACAAAAAAGTACAAATCAAATCAGACAACAATATCATTCGCCAATACCGCGAACAGAAATATTTAATTTCATTAGATCTTGATAAAAGATTTTTACATTTTGATGTTTTTGGCTACAAATTACAACTTTTCGCTGGAGTTAGAACTGGCTTACTTTTAGGTAATTACAAAGGAACAAAATTGGATGCTGATAAGTATTTTGTAGCAGCACCCTTTGGAGGTTTTTGTTTGAATTTCAACGATGTTGGATACCTAAAATTGGGTTATATGCAATTCAATGACCATTTGACAACTGTTTCAGACAGTAAGATTATGTTGACTGGAATTATTAATTTATAAATATTCGGAGATGATAAAATATTTTACTTGCTTAATTTTGATTTCAACAGGAATTATGGTTCTTACTAGTTGCAACAAAACTGATCCTAATTGTCAAATTTCGACTTCTTGCAACACTGAAAAAATAGACAGTGGAGATGTAACAATCAATATTTCTTACGAAGCGGGTCAACCTGGAGTTCCTGTGATTTTATATGAAGGATATGTGGAAGACAATGTGATACTTTGGAGTGATACTTTATACCAAAGCAATATTACATTTTATTTGCCTGTTGGAAAAAGATATGCGGCAGAAGCGTATTATGTAACTTCAAATCAAACAATTGTTGCTTTAGACGGTATCAAATTCAAGGACAATACCAATGAGGAATGTAACACAACTTGTTATCAATTTCCAACAGTAAGTTTAGATTGCGAAAAATTATAAGATTTTATTTTCCAATTACTTCGAATTCAATTTCTTGCATAATCCCATTTTCATCCACGAGCATCAATATGTGTAATCCTACAGATGGATTTAATGACAATTGGTGAATTTCTTTGGTTTCTCCGATATAATTATCGTCTAAATGCCAATAGATTTTAGTGTTCATATTGCGATGCGTTGCCTCAAAAATCGTTCGACCTTGTTTTCCATCAATCTCGATCGGAACATAGATTTTACTCTTATTCTTCGGATAAATAATTCCAATTGCTTTGTCGGAAATTTTGGACAAACATTCCGGTTTATACTCTGGTAAAGTTTTGTAATTCGGATGATTGAATTTGTAATATTTCTCAATAATCGAAGGCAAAACGAACCATTTTTCGTGGCGCATATTAAATACATTTTCGCAATCACTGTCCACACGTTGATTGGTCGTTTTACTCAAATGTATCAATTGATGATACGGACAAGCTTTCGAATCTAAACTTGTTTTTGGAATCCAACGCCAATCTTTTTGCACACAAAAGCCAGAAGCTCGGTGACCACTTTCATGACAAATCGGAACCATCACCATGGAATTCTTGGGCGCTTTGAACCATTTTTCTGAAGTTGGTAATTGTCTGAAAACATCAAACATCAAAGGTGCTGCAGCGCTGATTCCTGTCAAACCTGGTCTACCTTCTCCATCGGCATTTCCAACCCAAACTGCAACCACATAATCAGGAGTGATTCCAATCGCCCACGCGTCACGAAAACCAAAACTTGTTCCTGTTTTCCATGCGATTTTTTGAGAAGAACTGAATGTTCGCCAATTGTTGTCTTCGTCAGGTCGATTTACCTCAACCATTGCGTCAAATGTGCTGTAAATACATCCTCGATCGGTGACTTTTTTGGTTTTTTTCGGATAATTTTTGATTTCTTCCTCCGACTTTTTAGTCAATACACAAGGCATCGTGTAGCCAAATTTCAATTCTTGTGCCATTTGTGTATATGCTGAACTCAACTCAAACAATTTCGCTTCTGCACCACCAAGAATGAGCGACAAACCATAGTGTCGCGAAGGTTTGGTTAAAGTCGTCATTCCATACTTTTTCAAATCTTCATAAAATTTCGTCAAGCCATATTGATTCAACAAATGCACCATTGGAATATTCAAACTGCGCGAAAGTGCTTTACTCGCGGGAAGCGCGCCGTCATATTGTCCAGAAAAATTTTTCGGTGTAAAACTTCCAAATTGGGAAGGAATATCTGTTACCAACATATCTGGAGTCAAAATTCCGTCTTCCAAACTTTTGGCATACAAAAATGGTTTTAAAATACTTCCAGTACTTCTTGGTGCTTGAATACAATTCACATCACTCGAATTTTCGACGTCTTCTGTTTTTGTATTTCCTACATAAGCCAAAACTTCGCCTGTCTTCACAGATGTAATCATGATTGCGCCATTCATAATCTGATTTTCGGACAACAATTCATGGTGAATTTGCAATTGCAACATCGCTTTTTCTTGCAGATTTTGATCTATAGAGCATTCAATCAACTGTCCTTTTTTGCCTTCTTGGATAAATTTTTCTAATAAATGTGGCGCCAATTGAGGCAATCGCAACGGTTTATCAGGTAAAGGTTCAGAAATCGCCAATTCAAAAGTGGTGGCGTCAATCACTTTTTTGTCAAACAATTGCTTAAGTAATCGATTGCGTTTGTCAAGCAATAAATCGTGATTTTTTCCTGGATAAATCAATCCCGGTGCATTGGGAAGAACTGCCAAAGTTGCATTTTCAGCCCAACTTAAATTGGCAGCCGAACGACCAAAAAATCGCCAAGATGCAGTTTCTAAACCAACAACATTGCTACCAAATGGCGCGTGCGAGGCATATAAACCGAGAATTTCATTTTTCGAATAACGAATTTCAATACGCATTGCTAGAAACATTTCAATGATTTTTTCACCGTAGGTTCTAGCTGGATTTTTCCGCATGACGCGTGCCAATTGCATGGTAATCGTACTTCCACCGCTGACGACTTTTTTGCTTTTGAAGTTTTGCACCAGCGCTCGTCCAATTCCTTTGGCGCTAATTCCAATATGCGTGTAGAAATTTTTATCTTCAAATTCGATCAAACATGCGGCAAATTTGGGAGGAACGTCCAATTTTTCAGGAAATCTCCATTGACCGTCATCGGCGATTTTCGCGCCTAATAAATTTCCATTTCGATCTAAAAGTACAGTTGACGTGCTGTCTTCGAATAAATTTGTCGGTAGGCAAAAGATAAACCACAACAAAAAAATCGGAAATCCGAAGACAACCAATCTTTTTTTGAACTTTCTGGTCCAAATCTTAAATGTGTGAAAACCTCCTTTGATCATGATTCCAAAAGTAAAAGTTTAGTTTGACAATACGTGTATCGTTTTATTATTCGCAAGGATTTTATGAAAAAGTGTTTTGATATAATATTAAGAAGATTTCTCCTTAATCAAAATTTTGTTTGCTTTTCATTTGTGCAATCTAGCTATTATTTGAATTTGACTTATATTTGATTAAATATTTCCCTGTCAATGTGCTCTTTTAATTTGCGTTTAATTACTCTGTTTTTGGTTTGCTTTCTTCCTGTAAAAGGGATTAGTCAACAATACAATTTCAGGAATTTTTCGGTAAAAGATGGCGTGGCACAATCCCAAGTCTATGCGATTCATCAAGATTTCAGGGGCTATCTATGGCTTGGGACGCGAGGC
The DNA here is from genome assembly GCA_041303135.1 of Crocinitomicaceae bacterium. GTDB lineage: Bacteria > Bacteroidota > Bacteroidia > Flavobacteriales_D > Crocinitomicaceae > JAQVCM01. The sequence goes on from JBFYPS010000315.1 coordinate 5,929, forward strand.
GGTGGAATTTCAAGATTCGACGGAACCAATTTCAAAACTTTCACTGAAAAAGATGGATTGGTCAACAACTACATTTACACCATTCAAGAAGATTCAAAACACACGATTTGGATTGGTACAAACAATGGATTGTCTGCCTACAACGGAAATAATTTCGAGAATTTCCTTCCACCAAGTGCGCAATCTCAATGGATGATTTTGGATTTAGCATTCGACAAAAATGGAGACAAATGGCTGGCAACCAATCAAGGTGTGAAATGTTTGAAAGGTAAAAATTTCATCGATATTTCAGTAAAATTAGGATTGAAAGCGGAAATGATCAACACCATTTTGGTTGATTCCAAAGGAACAATTTGGTTTGGAACTGGCGAAGGATTGTTTTCAATCACAACCAAAAATGGTCAATATAAATTAACGGATTACAGCACAAAATCTCGCTACATGCGAAACGCGATCACCAAAATCCGTGAAGACAAAAGCGGAAATTTGTGGATTGGAACTTATGGCGACGGCATGTATTGTTACGCGAAAAATCAATTTTTTAGAATCGATTTACAATTGGAATTGTATCGTCAAACAGTACTCGATATTTTCTTCGATAAGAATCAAAATCTTTGGATCGGGACTTTAAATCAAGGTGTTGCGCAATACAACAAACAAACCAAAAACTTCAGTTGGTTGGGCGAAAATGAAGGTTTGAGCAACAATCATGTGCGCAGTATTATCCAAGATCGAAGTGGCAATTTTTGGTTTGGAACTTCTGGCGGCGGTGTTTGCAATTATTTTGGGAAACAATTTACCAATTACGACAAAACAAATGGATTGGGCGGAAATTTCATTTACAGCATTTTTCGTGACTCTAAGAACAATTTATGGGTAGGAACTTCGCAAAAAGGGTTGAGTAAAATGACCGAAAATGGTTTCCAAAATTTTGACGCAACAAATGGTTTTCAAGACGTTAAAGTGAAAGCCATTCAGGAAGATCAAAGCGGAAATTTATATTTTGGAACGGATGGACAAGGCGTTTATAGATTTGATGGCGCGCAATTTTCACTCGTTCCGGGATTGGAGAAAAAATACGTTCGATCTATCATCAAAGATTTAAATGGCGATTTATGGATCGCTACTGCAGGAACCGGTATTCACAAATTGAGCTTTTCAGCAGGAAATGAAACAATTCAAACTTTCACCGTTGCCAATGGACTTTTGGCCAATCGATTGACGGTATTACACCTTGACAAAAAAGGAAGAATTTGGTACGGAACAGAAAGTCACGGTGTTGGAATCATAGAAAATGATGTGCCACAAAAAAGATTTTTCAGACAGCAAGAAGGATTGCCATCCAACGCCATTCGATCTTTTGCAGAGGACAAAAACGGAACCTTGTGGATTGGAACTGCAGGTTCTGGAATCGCCTCTTTGAATTTGTATGCGCCAAAAAATCAAGAAAACATTCAGAAGTATAATTACGAAAATGGATTGAATTCATCCAATATCTATTTATTGACCATTGATTCCAAAAACAACTTAATTGCTGGTTCTGAAAGCGGATTGGATTACATCACACTCAACAAACAACGTGGGATTTCAAGTGTCAAACATTACAGCAAAGGCGATGGTTTCACAGGTGTAGAAACTTGTCAAAATGCGGTTTTTAACGACCAAGATGGAACCATTTGGTTTGGAACAATCAACGGATTATCAAAATACAATCCTTCTAATGCGATAAAAAACAACCAAGAGCCAATCACGAATATTCTGGACATCAAATTGTTTTACAAAAGCATTTCGAGCGGACCTTTCAAATATTTGGTTGGAAATTGGAATCAAGTCAATGATTTGGTTTTGCCTTATGATCAAAATCACTTGAGTTTCGATTTTTTTGCCATCAATTTCAGTAATCCTGAAAGTGTAAAATACAAATGGAAATTGGCTGGATTTGATGAAAATTGGTCGCCAGCATCGACGGAGCACAACATCGTTTATTCGAATATCAGTCCCGGAAAATACATTTTTCTGGTAAAAGCTTGCAACGAAGACGGCATTTGGAATAAAGTTCCACAAAAGATCCGATTCGAAATCAAGGCACCTTTTTGGCTGCAATGGTGGTTTATCACGTTGGAAATTATCACTCTCATCGCGTTGATTTTTGGCGTTTTCAGATTTCAAGTTAATCGGATTCGAAAAAAATCGAGGGAAATGCAGAAACAGCTGCAAATGGCGAAAGAAATTGTGGAATTAGAGCAAAAAACCTTGCGTTTGCAGATGAATCCGCATTTTATTTTTAACGCTTTGAATTCGATTCAATCCAATATTGGCACAGGAAATGAAAAAGAAGCGCGCTATTATTTGGCGAAATTCTCCAGGTTGATGCGACAAATATTGGACAATTCAAGAAATCCTGTCATTACCTTGGAAGAAGAAGTGCAAACGCTTGAAAATTATTTGTTGATTGAAAAATTTTGCAATGGAGATCGTTTTGATTATCAAATCAATGTAGATGTTAATTTGGAAGCAGATTTCATTCAAATTCCGCCGATGTTGTTGCAACCATTTGTCGAAAATGCCATCAAACACGGATTCAAGCAAAAAGACGCATCAAACGACAACAATCAACGAGGTTTGATTATCGTCGATTTCAAGGAAAAAGGAAATATCTTGGAATGCTCTGTAATTGACAACGGAATCGGACGTGAAAAATCCACTGAATTGAATCAAATGAGCAAAGAAACCTATCACAAATCGACCGCATTGTTGGTAACTCAAGAAAGATTGGATTTATTGAATGAAAATGAAAACTTTCAATCGTTAGAAATGATAGATTTGTATGACGAAAACGGAACAGCTACAGGCACAAAAGTGATTTTGAGATTGAAAATCGGATAAAATAAGAACAAAATGATCAAGGCGATAATAATAGACGACATGGAGCAAGCGCGCGTGACTTTCAAAAAGGATTTGGAAGCCTATGCGAAAGATGTCGAAGTAATTGCAGAAGCTGGCGGAGTGATTGAAGGCGCCAAATTATTGCGTCAATTGAAACCAGATATTTTGTTTTTAGACATTCAAATGCAAGATGGAAGCGGATTTGATTTGCTGGACGTTTTGGCGGATATTCCTTTCAAAATCATATTCATTACAGCTTCTGATGCCCACGCAATCAAAGCTTTTCGCTATGCAGCCATTGATTATTTGTTGAAACCTGTCGATCCAGATGAACTGGTGCGCGCCATGGAAAGATTTCGACAAACACAATTTAGTGAAAATGAGAAGTATAAACTTTTAAACGACTCTTTAAAAAACCACCATAAACCCAATGAACGTTTGGCTTTGCATTCGCAAGATAAAATCAATATCGTCCACATTGCAGACATATTAAAATGCGAAAGCAGCATCAATTACACGACTTTCTTTTTCAAAGATGGAAAAAAATTGATGGTCACGCGAACCTTAAAAGATTTCGAAGATTTATTGAGTGACCAGGGATTTTTCCGTGTCCATCAATCACACCTTATAAATACCAAATACATCAAAGAATTTGTAAAAACCGAAGGTGGACACCTCATCATGCAAGATGGAAGTATGGTTCCCGTTTCCACAAGAAAACGACCAGAAGTGATTAAAATGTTGGAGGAACTTTAATTTAAAAATCAAAAACGAAGAAACTTTTATTTCTTATTTCTTCAACCCTTTTAATATCTTTGAATTCTAAAATTGAATTATGATTAAATATATTTCATCCCTAATTGCCCTAATTGCTTTTTTTGGATTTTCTTCAGTAAACGCAATGAACATTCAGTATTCACTAAAAATGCCTAAACCGCAAAATCACTATTTCGAGGTAGAAATGCTCATCGAAGATTACAAAGAAGCTGAGTTAGAAGTGAAAATGCCTGTTTGGGCACCTGGCTCCTATTTGGTTAGAGAGTTTGCAAAAAATGTAAACTTGGTAAAAGCTTTTGATGAAAAAGGAAATGCACTAACCGTTCAAAAAACGAACAAAAACACTTGGAAAATCCAAAAAGGAAATGCGAAAAGTGTCAAAGTAAAATATGAAGTTTATTCCTTTGAACTTAGTGTGAGAACAAGTTTTCTCGATTTGACACATGGATATGTCAGTGGAACAGGCGTTTTCATGTACGTCGAAAATCAGCAAGAAAATAAAGGGAAACTGATTGTTTATCCATTCTCTGGATTCAAAAGAATTTCGACAGCTCTTCCAAAATCGAAAGAAGGAATGGCCAACGATGGCGCTGAAACTTTCGAGTTTTCAAACTACGATCAACTAGTCGATTGCCCAATCGAAATTGGAAACCACATTGAATTTTCATTCCAATCGGCAGGTGTAAATCACCGTGTGGCGATGTATGGTGATGGAAATTTTGACGTGGAACAACTCAAAAAAGACATGGCAAAAATCACTGCCACCGCAACGCAAGTCATTGGTGAAAATCCGAACAAAGAATATTTATTCATCATTCACAATGTCGTTGACGGACAAGGAGGATTGGAACATATCAATTCAACAACATTGAGCGTCAATCGTTGGACCTATCAAGGAAGTGAATATATAGGTTTTTTATCGCTAGTCGCACACGAATATTTCCATTTGTGGAATGTAAAACGCATTCGACCTGTAGAATTAGGACCATTCAATTACGATGAGGAAAATTACACTTCTTTGCTTTGGGTAATGGAAGGTTTTACTTCTTACTACGATGAATTGTTGTTGCTTCGCGCTGGCTATTACACGCAAGAACAATACATTCAAAAAGTTTTGAGCGGTTTGAATTATGTTGAAGGATCTGAAGGGTCACGTGTTCAACCAGTTGCTCATGCAAGTTTTGACGCTTGGATCAAAAGTTACAGACCTAATGAAAATTCTTCCAATACAACGATGACTTATTATTCTCGCGGAGGCTTGCTTGCAGCGGTTTTGGATGCTAAAATTGTCACCAAATTCAATGGCAAAAAATCCTTGGATGATTTCATGCAAAAATTGTATCAAGATTTCTACAAAAAACTCAATCGCGGTTTTTCCGAAGCTGAATTTCAAAAAGCCTTAAGTGACTTTATGGAAGAAGATATGACTGCCTTTTTTAGAGACTACGTCAACGATACTAAAGTTCCCGATTACAAATCTATTTTTGCGCCGGTTGGATTGAAAGTCGATTATATTGGAAATGCCAAACCATCTTTTGGTGCAAGTTTCTCTCAATCAAATGGAAAAGCAATAGTGAAAGGAATTCGCGTCAATTCTGCCGCTGAAAATGCTGGTTTGAGTGTCAACGATGAAGTGATTGGTTACAACGGTTACCGTGTTGAAGCTGGAGATTTAGATGGAATTTTCGCAGGATTAACTCCAGGAGAATCAATCAATCTTTTGATTTCTCGCGACGATATTTTGTTGGAAATAAAAGCTGTAATGGGAAGTTATGAACGACCTTCTTACAAAATGACGTTAGACAACAGTGAAAAAACATTGAAATTACGCAATTATTGGTTGAGATAAGAAATCTAAATTGAAGATTCTTCCTTAACTTTGAGCGCTAACAAATCGAAAAATGGAAATTATTCAAAATACCCTCAATAACGTTTGCACGATTACCTTTAATCGTCCAGAAGTGTTCAATTCTTTCAACCAAAAAATGGCTTTTGCTTTGCAAGATGCGTTGAAAAATGCTGCTGCAAATGAAGAAGTTCGCGCCATTGTCATTACTGGCGAAGGAAAAGCATTTTGCGCAGGTCAAGATTTAGCGGAAGCGACAGATCCAAACGGACCAGAATTGCAATCGATTGTGAAAGATCATTACAATCCAATCATCGAATTAATTCGCAAGATTGAAAAACCAATCATTGCAGCTGTAAATGGCGTTGCTGCAGGCGCTGGAGCAAATATCGCATTGGCTTGTGACATTACGATTGCCAAAAATTCAGCCAGTTTCATTCAAGCTTTTTCCAAAATCGGTTTGATTCCAGATTCAGGAGGAACATTCTTTTTACCACGCATCATCGGTTCTCAAAAAGCATTGGCTTTGATGATGACAGGAGACAAAATCACAGCTGAAGAAGCGGATCGCATGAACATGATTTACAAAGCAGTTGCAGATGAAACTTTCCAAGAAACGGTAACTACTTTCGCTGAGAATTTAGCTAAAATGCCAACACGTGGATTGGGATTGACCAAAAAAGCAGTGAATGCAAGTTTCACCAATGACTTGACGACTCAATTGGCTTTGGAAGAAAAATTGCAAACGGAAGCTGGTCAAACATATGATTTCAACGAAGGAGTTGCGGCGTTTTTAGAAAAAAGAAAACCTGAGTTTAAAGGAAAATAGTAAACTCATTCAACGATATTTAAT
>JBFYPS010000316.1:0-17896 GCA_041303135.1 Crocinitomicaceae bacterium
AACCTGTTGAATTTGACTTGCAAATCAAAGTAGATCAAGAAAAAAACACTTTTGAACTTCCAAAAACTGAATTGTTAATTTCCAAATTGCCGTTTCAGGTCTCAGGTTTCGTCAATCCTGAGCAAATCAAGTTTGATATTTCTGCCCAAAATTTGAAACTGGAGGAAGTCGCGGCTAAATTGTCGAATCAATTAGACCAAATCAACACTTTCGAAGGACAAGGATTTTTCAATTTCGACTTAAAAATTGCGGGTAAAAATGACAAACAAATCGTTCCTACAATGGTTTGTAATTTTGACATTCAAAACGGATCTTTGCGTGAACCAGCGCAAAAATTGAAATTCACAGGAATCAATCTCAAAGGCAAATATTCTAACGAAGCGGGCAAAAATGCGGAGTTTTTGAAATTGTGGAATTTGAAATTCATTACGAGTTCAGGACCATTTCAAGGAGAATTTTTACTGACCAATTTTGCATTGCCTCATTACGAAGGAAAAGCCAAAGGAAATGTCGATTTAGCCAGTATTCACGGTCTATTTCATTTACCGCAAATTGATCAAATCACAGGAAATTTAGATGTCAATAGTCAATTTGATATTCAAACGTTTGTCGATGAACAAGGTGAGCAACAAGTCAATTTGGATAATTGTACAGCATCATTGATTTTGCAAAACATCAATGCCAGCGTTATTAACGACACAAGAACTTTCAAATCTTTGAATGGTTTTGTAGGTATTGAAGGCGATGAAGCAGCAGTGCAAGACGTCAGAGTTAAAATTGGACAATCTGATTTTAAACTGAATGGAATTTTCCAAGAAATAGCACCTTTTATTGAAAAGAAAGGAAAATTGATAGCAAACGTAGATTTGCAAAGTAATTTCATTGATGTTGAAGATCTGAGTTCAAAACACATTCAAAAAGGAGTGACCATCGAACCACAAAGGGATTTCGTTTTACCTAACAATGTGGACGGAACCGTTTTGCTAAACGTTGGCCAATTGAAATACGAAAAGCACCATTTCAATCAGTTGAGAAGCAACTTGACAGTAGAGGAAAGAAAGTTGACATTCAGAGAATTGACCTTGCAAAATGCAAATGCAACAGTGAATGGAAATTTGGTTATCGAAGAAACGTCGCCTGAATATTTGGTGTTACAGTCTGTGGTTGAATCCAATAATATTTTTTTCAAACCACTTTTTCAAGAATGGAATAATTTTGACCAAGAAGTCATTACTGAAAATAACATTGCGGGCAAAGCACACATCAATTTGCAATTTCAAGCACCTTTTGATTTGCGTTCGGGAATTATCAAAAATGCGATTGTTGCCAAAGCGCACATTTCGATTACAGACGGCGCGTTGAAGTCGGTTTCTACTTTCAAATCCATTACCGAAAGTTTGAAAACTTCTCCAGTGAGATTTTTGCTTAAAAAACGAAATATCAACGATTTTGAGAAAAAATTGCTGGATTTGAGATTTCAAACCTTGGAAAATACCATCGTGATACAAAACGGGAAGCTTGAAATTCCTTTGATGGAAATCAAGTCTAATGCTTTGGATATCGAAACATTCGGGTGGCATACATTTGACAATCAGATTGATTACCATTTTGCGTTTCGTTTCAGAGATTTGATGACCGTTGAGCGTGAAACAGAATTTGGAATCGTAGAAGACGACGGCACAGGATTGATGATTTTCATGCGCATGCACGGCACCACCGATAAACCAATTATCGAGTGGGACGAAAAAGCCAAAAAAGAGCAAGCCAAAGAAAATCGCGAAGCAGCCAAGATGGAAGCACTTTCTATTCTGAAAACGGAGTTTGGATTCAGAAAAAACGACACGACAATTGGAGTGTATCAACCAATCAAAAAACCAACAGAAGAATTGCGTATTGAATTCAATAACACCAAAGAAACTCCAGCTCCTGAAGAACCCAAAGAGTCTGAACTCAAGAAAAAAATGCGGGAGAAAATCAACAAACTCAAGGAATCGACAAAAGAAGAGGAAATTGAGTTTGAGGTGGATTGAGATTGGTCGTCAAGCATTTTTAGACTATCAAAAAAGTCTTCAGTCTTGAGTCTTCGGTCTTGAGTCTTCTGTCTTCACATCCTAATATCTTAAAATCTTAAAATCTTTTCCCCACAACTAAAACTGCTTTCGTATATTTGCAACGTAAAAATTCAGTATATGTCAGATAATTCTCGCATTTCTACTTCGAAAGCACCAAAACCTGTTGGTTTGTATCCGCACGCGCGCCGTGTTGGGAATTTACTTTTTTTATCAGGAGTTGGTCCGCGAACTGCGGGTTCTGATGCAACAGATTCTGAAGTTCCAGGCCTGAAATTAGACAAGAACGGTAATTTCATTGAGTTTGATTTCGAAGCACAGTGCAGAAGCGTTTTCGACAATGTTCGCGTGATTTTGGAAGAATCGGGTTCAAGCTGGGAGAATTTAGTCGATGTGACGGTTTTTTTGGTGAACATGAAAAGAGATTTCCATACCTACAACAGATTGTATGCTGAATATTTCAAAGACAACTTGCCTTGTAGAACAACCTGCGAAATCAATTCTTTGCCAACGCCAATTGCCATTGAATTAAAATGTATAGCAACAATTGATTAAATTATGATCGGATTTATTATTCGCTGTTTTGTAGCAGCAGCTTCTTTATTTTTAAATGTTTATGCCTTCGCTTCAGGTCACTGGGGTTGGGGAATTGTAATGATTTTTGTTTCGGCGATTATCATCTTGAGTTTCTTTCGAAATGAAAATATGATTTTAGCATTAAATCAAATGCGTGTGGGAAACCACGAAAAAGCAGCCAAACATTTGAACCGCATTTCAAGACCAGATTTGATGCCTAAAAAACAACACGCATATGTGATTTATTTGCAAGCGATGTTGAATACACAGGCTTACGGTTTTGCAAAAAGTGAACAAATGTTGCGCAAAGCCTTGGCTTTGGGTTTAAGAACGGCGCAAGACAAGGCAGTTGCAAAAATGCATTTGGCAGGAATCTGTGCACAAACAGGACGTAAAACTGAAGCAGCAACTTTACTTTCAGAAGCCAAAAAATTAGATAATAACGGGGTGATGAGAGACCAAATCAACACCATGCAAAAACAAATGACGCAAGTGGTTTCTAAAAATCAAATGCGCATGGCTCAAATGTCGAAAGGCCGTCAAAAAACGCCGAGAGCGAGATAATTTTGGATTTCGAAAGACAATATTCTTCCCACTGGGAATCTTATGAATTGCTAGATGCTGGCGGCGGAAAAAAGTTAGAACGTTTTGGCGATTTGATTACCATTCGTCCAGAATTACAAGCTTATTTCAAATCAGAATGGCCATTTGAAGAATGGTACAATTTGGCGCATTGGGAATTTGTTGAACAATCCAATACCAAAGGTTCGTGGAAAAAACTCAAAGATTCGAGCGATAAATGGCAAATCCAATTCCATGATTTATCCTTTTGTTTGGAATTAACAAAGTTCAAACACGTTGGCATTTTTCCCGAGCAAGTTTCTAATTGGGAATATATTCTTGGAAATTTAAAGCCAAATCAAAAATTCTTAAATCTATTTGCTTACACAGGAGCAGCTTCTTTGGTTGCAAAGTCAACTGGCGCAACCGTTTTTCATGTTGATTCAGTGAAACAATTAATTACTTGGGCGAATGAAAATCAAGAAGCGAGTAATTTATCTGGCATTAAATGGGTGCTTGAAGACGCTTTGAAATTTGCACAAAGAGAAGTCAAACGCGGAAATTTTTACGATGGCATCATCATGGATCCACCTGCATTCGGTTTGGGCGCCAAAGGTGAAAAATGGATTTTGGAAGAAAAATTGCCATATCTTTTAGATGCTGCCAGTCAATTATTGAATAAAAATGGATTTTTGATTGTGAATACTTATTCACCCAAATTATCAGCCAAAGAGTTAAGAAATACCGCAGGACGCTCTTTCGACTTATATAATTTATCCGTAAATGAATTGTGGATGAAAACCAAAACCGGCAAAGATTTGTTTTACGGCAATGTTTTGAAGGTTGTTAAGTGATGTTTTAAAATAGCCACGGATGCACGGATTGTAGAGTGGATTGATAGAGGTTTGGATTTATTCATTCACTGCATGGTTGCCTGCGGTGGTGTTGGAATTTCGATTTATGGTTCTATTTCGTCCTACCGAAGGTGGGATTTTCTTTCTGAAATATACTTTATCCAAGACCATATGATGCCGTTAGGCATCAAATATAGGTAGCGCTGGACAAAGTCCAGCGAGTAAGAAAACGATAAAATTTGTTTTTGGCGTGTTTTTTTGATTCAAACCGCGGAGCAGACACAAAGTGAAAACATGACAAAAACCTTTTCAAGAAGATCAATATGCAATGAACGAATCTATAAAATCAATTTATGGCAAGACGATTTGATTATTTGAAATAAATATCTTGATATAAATTCAAAATAATTGAAAGACATCGAAATGTTCTCCAAACAACCATTTCAAAGCGTTAAATACAATTAATTGAAAACAAAAGAATTATTCAATAAACCATTGAATATAAATCGTTTTTGATGAAGATTAAAGATAATTGAATGATTTTTACAAAAGATATCAACATTGTTTGTTTAATTTTATTACCTTTGCCCTCCTTAATTTTGAGTCGTGAAAAGTTCTAAACAAGATTTTATAATTCCGTTTATCGGATTGAAAATAGGAACTTATACGTTCGAATATAAGATTGATGACTCGTTCTTTGAATCCATGGAGTATTCCATGATCCATAAAGGTGATTTAAACGTCACTTTAGAATTTGAAAAAAGAGAAACAATGATGACTGCACATTTTATTGCAGAAGGTATTGTTTCAACAAATTGTGATCGTTGTGATACACCAATGGAATTACCCATTTCAGGTGAATTTAAACTCGTTTATAAATTCGGTTTAGAAGAATCTGAAGATGAATCTTTGGTTGTTTTGCATCCTGAAACATTTGAAATAGATGTGAGAGATGCGATTTACGAATTAGCCATTGTTTCTTTGCCTGCTAGAATGGTACATTCCGTAGGAGAATGTGACGAAGAAATGTGGAAATTAATTCAACAATATACTGTAAATGCTACAGAAATTGATGAAGACGACGATGATGAGGATTGGGACGACGATGAAGACGATGAACCAGGACCAGATGATTTTGATCCAAAAGATCCGAAGTGGGCAACATTGAGAAATTTGACTGCTGAAAGTAGCAATTGATATAAATAAAGAATATATAAATAAAGTAAAATGGCACATCCTAAGAGAAGAACCTCGACGACAAGAAGAGACAAAAGAAGAACGCATTTTAAAGCTGTTGCTGATAATATCGCGATCTGTCCAACAACTGGTCAGCCTCACTTATTCCACCATGCACACTGGCATGAAGGAAAACTTTACTATAAAGGTAAAGTAGTAGCTGAGAAAGAAGTAGCGATTTAAGCTACCCCACTAATTTCTTCCTGATGAAGATAGGAATAGATATTTTAGGAGGCGATTTTGCTCCAGACGCTAATATTTCTGGAGCAATTTTAGCCCAAAAAGAACTTCCTCAGGATGTAACGCTCGTTCTGATTGGCGACCAAGAGCAAATCTTGAGTGGCCTTTTGAGCCGTGGAGCAAATCCTGAAGATTTTGAAATAGTGCATGCACCTGATATCATCACGATGCATGACCACCCAACGCGTGCCATTCCGCAAAAGCCAAATAGCAGTATTGCAGTTGGTTTTGATTTATTGGCATCAAAAAATATCAGTGTTTTTGCAAGTACAGGAAATACTGGCGCAATGCTAGTTGGGTCAATTTATAAAATCAATACAATACCTGGGATTATTCGCCCATGTATTACTTCTGTTTTACCAACGATTGACGGGGGAAACTCTATTTTACTTGATGTTGGATCAAATGCGGATTGCAAAGCAGATGTTTTGTATCAATTTGCCTTGTTGGGTTCTTTGTATTCTAAAAATGTTTACGGAGTAGAAAGTCCAAAAGTGGCATTGCTTAATATTGGTGAAGAGGAATCCAAAGGAAATTTATTGACTATTGCGACATATAAATTGCTCAAAGAGTCGGATGAAATCAATTTTATTGGTAATATTGAAGGAAGAGACATTTTTTCAGGAAAAGCCGATGTTGTAGTTTGCGATGGTTTTACTGGAAATGTTGTTTTGAAGGAGGCAGAAGGAATTTATACTTTGATGAAAAAACGTGGTATCAAGGATGAATATTTCGACCGATTTAATTACGAGAATTATGGCGGTACTCCAATTTTAGGAGTAAAAGGAAATGTTATCATTGGTCATGGAATTTCGAATGACAAAGCTGTTAAAAGCATGTTGATGCATTCTTTTGAAGTAGCAAAATCAGGATTGGCAATCAAAGTTAACGAAGCATTTAATTAAGCGTATGAGTAAAATGACAGCGGCGATTACTGGTGTTCAAGGATATTTACCAGATAACATTGTTACCAACAATGATTTGGCAAAAATTGTAGATACTTCTGATGAATGGATCTTAACTAGAACTGGAATTTCTGAAAGAAGAATCATGAAAGATGGCGCTTCTTCAGATATGGCAGCCGAAGCTGTGAAAGGTTTACTTGCCAAAAAAGGTTTGAGTCCTTTAGATATAGAATTAGTCATTGTTGCTACAGTTACACCAGATTTTCCATTTCCAAGTACAGCAAATGTTGTTTGCGATAAAGTTGGAATGACAAATGCTTGGGGTTTTGATTTGAAAGCTGCTTGTTCAGGTTTCATTTTTGCATTACAAACTGGAGCGAAATTTATTGAAGCTGGAACGCACAAACGTGTTATTGTTGTTGGTGTAGATAAAATGAGTTCTATCATTGATTACCAAGACAGAACTACTTGCGTTATCTTTGGTGATGGTGCAGGAGCAGTTTTGTTAGAGCCGAATGAAGAAGGAAATGGAATCATTGATGCCATTTTACGTACAGATGGTTCTGGAAGAAAATATTTAATTCAACCAGCAGGTGGTTCTGCCAACCCTCCAACGATTCAAACCGTTGAGGAACGCATGCACTTTGTAAAACAAGAAGGAAAAGCTGTTTTCAAATTTGCTGTTACAAACATGGCTGAAGTTTCTGCTGAAATCATGGAAAAAAACAATTTGACCAGTGAAACGGTTGATTGGTTGGTGCCGCATCAAGCTAATTTGCGCATCATTGATGCCACTGCTGATAGAATGGGATTACCGAAGGAAAAGGTAATGATCAATATTCAGCGTTATGGAAATACAACTGCTGGAACTTTGCCACTTTGTTTGTGGGATTGGGAAAGTCAATTGAAAAAAGGAGATAATATCATTCTTTCCGCCTTTGGTGGAGGATTTACTTGGGGAGCTATTTACTTGAAATGGGCTTATAACTCCTAGAATAAAAATAACTAACGAAAATTAAAATCCAAAAATTATGAATCTGAACGAAATCCAAGATTTAATCAAATTCGTTTCAAAATCAGGCGTAAGCGAAGTTGAAATCGAAAGAAAAGATTTTAAAATAATCATCAAAGCTGAATCTAAATTAAAGGCTGAGCAACAAATTGTTTATCAAGCTGCTGCTCCGCAAGCTCCAGTTCAGATTGCTGCTCCTGCTCCTGCTGCACCATCCGCTCCAGTTGCTGAAGCTCCTATTGCTTCTGATGATTCTAAATACATTACTGTTAAATCTCCAATGATTGGTACTTTTTACCGTTCTTCATCGCCAGATAAAGATGCTTTTGTATCTGTTGGAAGTACAATTCAAAAAGGAACTCCAGTTTGTATCATTGAAGCAATGAAATTATTCAACGAAATCGAATCTGAAGTTGCAGGTAAAATTGTAAAAGTATTGGTTGACGATGCTTCACCAGTTGAATACGATCAACCATTATTTTTGGTAGATCCAGCTTAATTAATTTAAATTTTGAAATTCGAATTTGAGTTTTCATTTTCGACCTGAAAATTTAAAGTTTAAATCTTAAATTGAAGCTATGTTTAAAAAAATACTCATCGCAAATAGGGGAGAAATCGCATTGCGTATTATCCGTACTTGCAAAGAAATGGGAATCAAAACGGTTGCTGTTTATTCAACTGCTGATAAAGACAGTTTGCCAGTAAGATTTGCTGACGAAGCAGTTTGTATTGGACCAGCAGTAAGTTCAAAATCTTATTTATCAATTCCCAATATTATTGCTGCTGCAGAGATTACAAATGCAGACGCAATTCACCCAGGATATGGTTTCTTGTCTGAAAACGCAAGATTTTCTGAGATTTGTCAAAAACACAACATTAAATTTATCGGTGCTTTGCCTGAGCAAATTGATGGAATGGGAGATAAAGCAACAGCTAAAGCGACAATGATTGCTGCTGGTGTGCCTTGTATTCCAGGTTCTGTTGGATTATTGAAAGATTTGGAAGATGCAAAAACGCAAGCTGCTAAAATCGTTTATCCAGTAATCATGAAAGCTACTGCCGGTGGTGGTGGAAAAGGAATGAGAATTGTCTGGAAAGAAGAAGATATCGAACATGCTTGGGATTCTACACGTCAAGAAGCTGCTGCAGCTTTTGGAAACGATGGAATTTACATGGAGAAATATATTGAAGAACCACGTCACATTGAAATTCAAATTGCAGGTGATCAATTTGGAACTGCTTGCCACATGTCTGAGAGAGATTGTTCTATTCAACGTAGACATCAAAAATTGGTAGAAGAAACACCTTCTCCTTTCATGACTGATGATTTACGTGAAAGAATGGGTCAAGCGGCAATTAAAGCTACTAAGGCTGTAAATTATGAAGGCGTTGGAACTGTTGAGTTTTTAGTTGATAAAAACCGTGATTTCTACTTCATGGAAATGAATACGCGTATTCAAGTTGAGCATACAATCACTGAAGAAGTAATCAATTTTGACTTAATCAAGGAGCAAATTAAAATTGCAGCAGGACATACGATTTCTGGTAAAAATTATTATCCACAGTTGCACGCGATTCAATGTCGCATCAATGCTGAGGATCCTTATGCTGACTTTAGACCATCTCCAGGAAAAATCACTTCATACCACTCACCAGGTGGACACGGTGTGAGAATTGATACGCATGCATATGCAGGTTATACAATTCCATCAAATTACGATTCAATGATTGCAAAATTGATTGTAGTTGCACAAACACGTGAAGAAGCAATTTTGAAGATGAAAAGAGCATTGGATGAATACATCATTGAAGGAATCAAAACGACAATTCCGTTTCACCAAAAATTGATGGAGAATCCAGATTTTAACGCTGGAAATTTTACAACAAAATTCATGGAAACTTTTGAATTCTAATTTCAAAACCAAATATTTGAAAGCCTGAGGATTATTCTTCAGGCTTTTTTATTTTATCGAAAGAATTGATTATTTTTGAACAAATGTAAAAATCTATTTCATGAAAAAAATTGGGTTCGTTGCTGTTACAGCGCTTTATTTAGCCTTGGGACTATTCACTTCTTG
The DNA here is from genome assembly GCA_041303135.1 of Crocinitomicaceae bacterium. Lineage (GTDB taxonomy): Bacteria > Bacteroidota > Bacteroidia > Flavobacteriales_D > Crocinitomicaceae > JAQVCM01. Next base: position 9,532 of record JBFYPS010000316.1, read on the forward strand.
TGAAAAAGAAAAATCTTCAGATGTAAATCAAGACAAAATCTATACAGATTACGAAGTTTTTTATGATAGAAATACAGACAAATCTTGGGTGGTTGCGAAATTTAGATTCGGTGGTCCAACTGGAACGATCTTAGAGTTAGATTCAACAGCTGTTGTTCGATTTAACAATGATACATTGGCTTACAATGCTTTGTTTACAGGTCATTTTAAAGAATATGCCGGAAGAATTACGACAGGAACTTTTACTTACACAAATGTTGCAGGACAAGTTTTTCAAAATTCGATTCCAGTTTGTGATACAATTGCTTTTCCAACGACTTTGAACTCTTTGTCTAAATCATCTGCACAAACAATTTCATGGGTTGGTTCTCCTTTGGCAGCAAATCAAGCTGTTGGGATTTTTATTGGAAGTTGGTCTTGGGGTCAAAATGCATTAGCATATCAAGATGCTGATGGAGCAACAAACCTGGTACTTGGAATCAATCAAATGGCTGCTTTGGCGTTGGGTTCTTCAACGGTTTACATGGACAGACAAACAGAGGTAAATGTTTCTCAAGGTACATCTGAAGGTGGAAAAATTAGAAGTAAATACAGAGCATTAAATATTGTTTTGCAGGTTGTAAATTAACTTTCCAAAAGTTAATGTTCAGTTTACATATTTCAATTTCATTTGTTTTACTTTTGAAAGAAAATGCATAAATTTTCCTTTCTAATATTTGCTGTTTTGACACACTTAATTGTTTCTAGTCAAGATGATTCCGTTTCTTATTTTGGTCACAGAGGTTGTCGCGGATTGTATCCTGAGAATACCATCATTGGCTTCAAGAAAGCAATCGCTTTGGGCGTTGACGGTATTGAATGGGATGTTGTTGTAAACAAAGACAAACAATTGGTCATTTCTCATGATCAATTTTTCGAAAAAGAATTTTGTTTAATGCCCGATGGTTCTGAAATTTCTGACGAAAAAGCGACGAATATTTATCAAAGGACCCAAGATCAAATTGAGGAATATGACTGCGGCACGAAAGTTCATAAGCGATTTCTGGAACAACAAAAAGTAAAGGAAACCAAACCATTGTTGAAAACGGTTTTTGATTCAATAGATTTTTCCAAGACAACGATTTTATTTGAAATCAAATCAGACAAAGATTTAGAAGGTACTTTTCAGCCAGCTCCCGCTGAATATGTATCCATAATTTTGAATGAGGTTAAAGATTTCAAGCACAAAGAAAACATCATTTTTATGAGTTTCGATGCAAGAATTTTGGAAGAATTGTATCAGAAAGCTCCGAGTTTTAGATTGGTTTATTTGACGGAATCTCCACTTAGATCTACCTCAAATTTCATTGCTGATTTTTCATTTAAACCTTATGCAATTGGCATATTTTATCCGATGATTTCAAAAGCAAATGTGAAAACCTTAAAGAAACTCGGAATTAAGACTTTCGCTTGGACGGTAAATGATCCAAAGACAAGCAAAAAGCTGGTTGGAAAAGGAGTGGATGGAATTATAACCGATTACCCTAATTTGGTCAGACGCGCAAATTGATTTATTCCATTTCTCATGAATTCAGGTGTTTTTCATCATTTTCAAACTGCGATTGATGTTTTTGATTTACCAGAAAAATTCACCTTTCCACATTATTATACGCCTCATCCTTTAGCAATTACTGCTGCTAAGGAATTACAAGCTCTTTTAGCTGAATCGGACTTTGATCATAATTTCGGTTTGTGTCCAAATGCTTTTGATTTTAATGCTACTATTGGTAAAATGTTTGGCGTTTTGGTCGTACAAAATCAAGAAGGTAAACTTGGATATTTATGTGCTTTTTCAGGGAAATTGGCTAATAGTAATCATCACCAAGGATTTGTTCCGCCTGTTTTTGACACATTAGATATCAATGGATTTTACAAAAAAGGCGAAGCTATATTAAATGCTTTGAATCAAAAAATTCAGGAAATTGAAAGTTCAAGCGCGTTTATTGCTGGTGAAAAAGCATTAAAACAAGCGAAAATTGATTTTGACCAATTGTTGGAGACAACGAAAAGCACAATGAAAGCTGACAAACTTGAAAGAAATATTCAACGTCAAAAACAGATGAAATTGCTCTCTGAGTTAGAATATGAAGTTTTTTCATCGCAATTGAATTATCAAAGTGCCAAACAAAATATCGAATTAAAGCAATTGATTAAATCTTGGACTTCGAAAATTGATGTAATGACGCAAGAATTGTATGCTGAAGTTACTTCGTTAAAAAGTGAAAGAGCGGCTTTATCTGCGAAACTTCAACAGCAGTTGTTTGAAAGTTATATTTTTCTGAATCAATTTGGTGAAGAAAGCAGTTTACTTGATATTTTTAGTGAAACGGTTTTGCAAAAACCGCCTTCAGGCGCTGGAGAATGTGCTGCTCCTAAATTGATGCAATGTGCATTTCTCAATCAGCTGAAACCTATTTGCATGGCGGAGTTTTGGTGGGGGAAATCGCCTACTTCTGAAATTCGTGTTCATCAACAATTTTATCCCGCCTGTCGCGGCAAATGTGAACCGATTTTAAATCACATGTTGAAAGGAATTCCTATGGATCAAAATCCAATGGAATCTCAAGCCACAGTCGATCAGCTTGAAATTGTCTTTGAAGATGATTCGATAGCCATTTTTAACAAACCTCCAGATTTTTTGTCTGTTCCTGGAAAAACATTGACAGATTCCGTTTATTCAAGGGCAAAAAAACTATTTCCGAATGCTACGGGACCTTTGTTGGTGCACCGACTTGATATGTCCACTTCGGGATTGATTTTGATGGCAAAAACTAAAATTGTGCACCAAGCTTTGCAGCGACAATTTATCCAGAAAACGATTTCAAAACGTTATGTTGCCATCTTAAACGGAGAGCTAAACGGTACTTTTGAAGGCGAAATTAATTTACCATTGCGATTGGATTTAGATGATCGACCTAAACAAATTGTTTGCGATGATTTTGGAAAGCCTGCCAAAACTAGATTTGAAGTCATTGAAATGAAGGATGGAAAAACGAAGGTGTATTTTTATCCAATTACGGGCAGAACACATCAATTGCGGGTTCATGCGGCACATGCTCGAGGACTAAATTCTCCCATTGTTGGAGATGATTTATATGGGACAAAAGCTGAACGTTTATTTTTACATGCAGAACGATTGACCTTTTTTCATCCAGTTTTACAGAAAGAAATGACAGTTTATTGTCCTTGTGAATTCTAAAAGGCCTATCTTTTAAAGGTGAATTTTTATGCTTTTTGTTTCCTTTTTATCATTAATTTTAGACTTAGTTAAATAATACTGATTCTAAGTTTATGAGATTTTTATTAAAATTTACACTCACTATTTGCTTACTTTTTATTGTTCTAAATGGATTTTCTCAAGGCAGTGTAGAAACACCTTTGGGGAAAGCAGTGAAAGCAAATGATTTAAAAGAGGTAACACGGTTAGTTGCTTCAGGTGTTGATGTAAATGATTCAGGAAATGAATATACCGATCCTGTTGAATATGCGGTCATGAATGACCTAAAAGAAATAGCGCTTTATTTATTGAAAAATGGGGCTTCTGGTCGTGGTGGTTTTTACGAAGCATGCAAAAGCAACGATATCAAATGGATTGAAACCTTGCTTGGATATGGTTTTAAAGACAGTGAAGCGATGATTATTGCTGCTGAAAAAGGAAATTTAGTATTGGTAAAATTATTGCATGAAAAAGGTTTTTCTGTTCACGTTTCTCAAAAAAGAAAATCGGGTTGGTTTAGCAAATATTATGTTACGCCCATTGAGTTAGCGATAGACAATGACCATAAAGAGGTTGCGCTTTATTTGGTTGACCATGGAATAACATTGGATGAGGCAATTGACGTGAGTTGGGGAAATACTGCGATGTTAAAAGTGTGGATTGATCGATCCTCTGAAAATATTGATGCGATTTTTTTAAAAGCCTTAGATTATGGATATCTAGACATAGCGAATCATTGTCTCACCAAAGGTGCAAACAAAAATGCAACCAATCAAGAAGGACTGAATGGATATTTATTGGCTGTTAAAAGCGGAAAACAAGAGTTGATACATTATGCAAAAGATGAGTTAAAAATTGATACAAATGTGTTGAGTGCTGCCAAACAAAATGCCTTGATGCTTGCATGTTTATCGAAAAATCACGCCTTAATTAAGGATTTATTGGATCAAGTTTCTAACAAAGAAGCAACAGACCGAGAAGGAAAAACGGCTTTGTTTTACGCGGAAGTTTGTGAATTAAATGATGTTTTTGAAATGTTTTTAGAAAAAGATTTCAATTTGAATCACCTTGATAATGAAGGGAATTCTGTGCTGCTACAAGCTTGCAGAAATCAAAATAGAAATCACATTAAGTTGTTGGTTGACAAAAATGTAAATTTTCAAGTCGTCAATAAAAAGGGGCAAAATGTGCTTACTTTTCTCAACAAAGAAAGTAATTTGGATGAAATTAAATTTTTTATCGACAAAGGATTAAGTCCTAATACGGTTTGTTCTGATGGAAAAACGCTGGCTTTTAGAGCGATTGAATCAGGAGATTTAGAATTGTTAGAATATTTGAAAAGTAAAGGGGCAAATCTTGATCCACGAGATGGAGATGATCGACCAACAACAAAAAATTCGAATGTCATTAAATATATAATTGAAAATGGTGGGGATGTCAATGCTACGGATAGTTGGAATTCAACTTACATGTGTATAGCGCTTGAAATTCAAGACTATGAATTGGCAGCATATCTGATTACAAAAAAAATTGATTTGCAAAAAAGTTGTTATTTCGACGAACCAGTTTTGATTAAAGCCATCGAAAAAAATGATTTGAGATTTATTGAATTTTTGGTAAACAATGGCGCGGATGTAAATGTGATTGGTTATTTCAATAGAAATGCTTTGGAATATGCTGAAAAGGATCAAAAAGAGGAGATAATCAATTATTTGAGATCGAAAGGTGCGATGAGTAAAGAAGAGCGAAATAAACAAATCGTTGCACAATTGGAGCAGAATAATTTATTGGTGCAACATCTTGAAAAACAAGAATTGGATCAAGTATTGGAGATATTGCGAACGCAAAAGAATTTGACTTTAACGCCTAGTCAAGTTCAAAATATGGCTGTTTTAAGTATTCAAAAAGCTTCGATTGAGTTGCTTCAGATTACCATGGAAAGATATCATTTTGAAATCAATCAAAAGATTAATTTTGAAGAGCAAACAATGTTGTTTCTAGCTTCGAAAGAGGGAAACTTAAATTTGGTCACGTTTTTGATAAATAAAGGTGCCGACGTTTTTAAAGAAGATGCTTTCAGTAAAAAGGCATCTGATTATGCCACAACCAAGGAAGTGAAATCATTTTTGAAAGAAAAAGAAAAACCAAAAACGAAAAAATAATTGAAGATCGATTCAAACCAATTTAACTAATCATGAAACCAGATATAAACCTTTTAATCACTGAAATCACTTTTAAAACCAGCCGCAGTGGCGGCAGTGGTGGACAAAATGTAAACAAAGTTTCTACGAAAGTGGAACTCAATTTTGATGTCACCAATTCACAATTTTTAGGCGAATTTCAAAAGGAAATCATACTTTCCAAATTATCTACTAAAATCACTTCGGAAGGAATTTTGCAAATCGTTTCGCAAGTCGAAAGGAGTCAACTTGGTAACAAAAAAATAGTCATTTCAAAGTTCAAAGATTGGATTGAAACCAGTTTTAAAGTTCAAAAAAAGCGCAAAGAAACCAAAGTTCCATTTGCTGAGAAAGAAAAACGATTGCTCACAAAAAAACGTAAAGCAGAAATTAAGAAAATGCGGAAAGTAGATTTTTAATTCTTTTCGTTGCCTTTGAAAATACTTCCAACCTCTTTACCGATTTTTTGAATAGTCTCCATTCCTTTGGTGATTGGACTAGTTGTAATGTCGTCGTAAGAATTGAATAGATTATCAGATAATTGAGATGGATAAATCAAAATTCTATCATTGTTTGGAAAAGCTTTTTCTAACTTATTCAAGAAAAAATCCACGCTTGGAGTATAAGAAATCGCTCCTTTTCTAGCTGTGCAATAGATAATCAAGTCTGTAGATTCAACTTTATAATTCAATAAGAAAAATTCGTCTAATTCATTGATTAGTTTCTGTTCTATTGAAACATTGAATTTTCGTTGTTCAACATACAAATGGATTTTTTCATAAGTTTGTTCTCCGGAAAAAACAACAGTGGGTAAGTTTAATTCACGCGATAAACGCATCACACGATCAAGCCAATTAGTAAAACTATTTTCCAATTCAGCCAATTCAGGGCAAATTAATATGATTCGTCTTTTAGAGATGAAAGGCATGTCTAATTGACAGAAGAACACTGTTTTATCACAAACATCTAGCAAATGCTCACGATCATCACCGACAATTCGCATCAATAAATTCATTTTATCGCTGTCGTTAATGACAACAATATCAGCTGCTAATTCTTTTGACGTTCGCGCAATTCCACTCGATAAATTGTGATCAATCGTGGCAATCGTATTCACTTTTGTTTCTCCACTTGAATAATGATTGATAATTTCATTCATATGGTTTCTTGAGCGATGAATGCGACTTTCAGCTTGTTGATCATCTGGAAGAACACTAACAACTGAAATTGGATTAATTACCTTTTTATCGGTAATCAAAATGGAAAGATCTAGGATATTTTCGTTTCCTTTCAATTCATTCAAAGCGACCAATAAATGTTGCGTTCTTTTTTGGGGAGCGGTCAATAAATCTCCATCATCTGCTTGTTCAACCAACAATCTTCTCCCTGCATTTTCTGTTACAAACGATGCGGTCATGCAAGTAATTAAAATCAAAATTACAGTTCCGTTCAAAATGTTTTCATCCAAAAGTCTGATAGGTTCTCCAGTGGATGTTGTTCCCGTGATTGTATTGTAGCCCACAATAATAATTGCCAAAGTTGCAGCTGCATGAGCTGTACTTAAGCCAAAAATAACTTGTCTTTCAGCTCCTGACATTTTGAAAATTAATTGCGTAACAAGTGCTGCTAACCATTTCGAAAAAATGGCAAAAGTGGTTAACACCGCCGCAGTAATTAAGGCCCAATATCCATCAAAAAGTACGCGGATATCTACTACCATTCCCACTGAAATTAAAAAGAAAGGAATGAAAATCGCATTTCCAATGAAGTCAATTCTGTTCATCAATGCTGAAGAGTGTGGAATTAAACCATTCAAAACTAATCCTGCAACAAAGGCTCCGATAATATGTTCCACTCCAGCCATTTCAGCCAAGAAGGCAGCGAAGAAAATGATGGATAAAACGAAAATGTAATGGGAAGATTTTTCACTTTCAAGTTTACTGAAGAACCAACGAGCTATGCGAGGAATTATCAAAAACATAATCAAAGTGAAAATGGTCAGCGATGTGATCAATCTGACCCAAAATTCAGTGTTTAATTCGCCTTTCGCAGAGCTAGAAATTACCGCTAAAATGATTAATACCGCAGTATCCGTTAAAATCGTTCCACCAATTGTGATGGCTACAGCAGGTTTTTTCGTGATTCCAAACTTACTGGCGATCGGATATGCAACCAATGTATGCGTTGCAAACATGGAAGCGGTCAAAATACTGGCGGTCAATCCCAAATGTAAACCGTAGTAGCAAATTGGAAAACCGAGTAAAATCGGAATGGAAAAAGTTAGAAATCCGAAGGTAAAACTTTTGTTTCTGTATTTTTTGAATTCTTTCATGTCAAGCTCCAATCCCGCCATAAACATGATGTACAATAATCCGATTGTCGAAAACAATTTGACAGATCCTTCAGATTCAAGGAGTTTTTCTCCGATTAAATTGAAACCTTTAGGACCGATGATCACCCCTGAAATAATCAATCCTATGATAGAAGGAATTCTAATTTTTCTAAGTAAAATGGGAGATAAAAGAATGATGAAAAGAATAAGCGAAAAAATCAATACCGGATTCTTTAAGGGCAAATGAAATGCTTGCCAAAGGTGACTGAAAAAGTAATCCATGAATTATTATTAACGCTTGTTTTAAATCTTTTGTAAAAGTAGAATTTTATTTAATGTGTGAATATTATTCTATAAAATTATCGTTCAAATAAAAGTTTCAAAAGCTTTGATTTATCAACCGATTACAACTAAAAAACTAATTTTTTAAATGTCATATTAAGGAAATGTTAATCAGATTGCCATGAATTTTCATTCAAAGTGTTAAAATCAAAGAAAATGGTGCCTCAAAAGTTTAATTAGCTTAAGTTTACTTAAATCTATTACTTAAAGTTATGAGTTATTCTAAAATTTTCACTTCAGTTTTACTTTTGAGCA
>JBFYPS010000317.1:0-11474 GCA_041303135.1 Crocinitomicaceae bacterium
TTGATGGATTTTTACAAAATTCCTGGAACAGTTAGGGCCTCTTTTGCGTTTTACAATACGAAAGAAGAAATTGACACATTTATCGCTGCAGTAGAAAAAAGCATTGGAATGTTGAAATAGAAATTTCAGCAAAAACACTTCAGTCATGACATTAGAAGAAAAACAAAAAGAAATAGTTGAAGATTTTGCCATCTACGATGATTGGATGGAAAAATATGAATACATCATTGAGCTTGGAAGAGATTTGCCCATCATAGAAGAAGAGAAAAAAACAAAAGACAGAATCATCGAAGGTTGTCAATCTCAAGTTTGGTTAGATTCTAGTTTCTCAGATGGAAAAATGCATTTCAAAGCAGATTCTGATGCAATTATCACCAAGGGAATAATTGGACTTTTGATTCGCGTTTTAGACGATGAAAAGCCTGAAGATATTGCCAAATGCGATTTACATTTCATTCAAGAAATTGGACTTCACGAACACCTTTCACCAACACGTTCAAACGGATTAGCAAGCATGGTCAAAAAAATGAAAATGTCTGCTTTACAAGCACTAACAACAAACGATTCAGAACAAAAAGCATAAACGATGATTGAACTAGAAAATAAAGTAGTCGAGGTTCTTAAAACCATTTTCGATCCTGAGATTCCAGTCGATGTATTTGAATTGGGATTGATTTACGAAGTCAACATTGATGCTGACAAAAATGTTTCGATTGACATGACCTTAACTTCACCAAATTGCCCGGTAGCAGAGTCGATGCCCAAAGAAGTAGAAGACAAAGTGGGAGCGATTGAAGGCGTGAATAGCGCTAAAGTAAACATCGTTTTTGATCCACCTTGGGACAAAGACATGATGAGCGAAGAAGCGAAATTAGAGTTGGGGTTTTTATAGAGGCGGAAAATTGCCAGATTAATCGATTGGAAGATTGCAGATTAACAAACTGGCAAATTGGTGATTGCAAATTTGAGGATTGCAGATTGAATAAATCACGGATTTTTAAGATATTTTAAGATGAGAAGAGTAGTAATAACAGGGCTTGGGGCTTTGACTCCGGTTGGGAACGATGTTGATACCTTTTGGAAAAACATACAAGCTGGTGTCAGTGGCGCTGGGAAAATCACGAAATTCGATACTTCAAAATTCAAAACATCTTTTGCATGCGAATTGAAAGACTTTGATGCAAAAGCACATTTTGACGTTAAAGAAATCAGAAAATATGATTTGTTTTCTCAATATGCGTTGGTTTCTGTGCAACAAGCGGTTGAAGACGGAGAAATTGATTTTGAATCGCTAAATAGAGATAGAATTGGAGTTATTTGGGGTTCTGGAAATGGTGGGATTCAAACTTTTCAAGACCAAATGATTGAATTTTGTGAGGGAGATGGAACTCCACGCTTCACTCCATTTTTCATTCCGCGTATATTGGTTGATATCGCTTCAGGAATCATTTCTATCAAATATGGTTTACGTGGAGTGAATTTTTGCCCTGTTTCTGCCTGCGCAACCTCTAATACAGCATTGATTGAAGCGTTTAATTATATTCGTTGGAACAAAGCTGACATGATTATTTCTGGAGGTTCCGAAGCAGCGATTACACAATCAGCCATCGGAGGATTTTCCTCTGCCAAAGCACTTTCAACTTTAAATGAAACGCCAGAATTAGCTTCTCGTCCTTTTGATGTCAATCGTGATGGATTTGTGATGGGTGAAGGTGCAGGCGCTTTGATTTTAGAGGAATATGAACACGCAAAAAAACGTGGCGCGAAAATTTACGCCGAAGTTGTTGGTGGAGGAATGGCTGCTGATGCTTATCATTTGACTGGCACACATCCTGAAGGTGATGGAGCAGTTTTGGGAATGAATTTGGCAATTGAAGAGGCTGGAATCACTGCTGAACAAATCGATTACATCAACATGCACGCAACATCAACCGCCCAAGGAGACACGAGTGAATTGATTGCTGCAAAACGCGTTTTCGGTGAAAGAAAATCATTGAGTATTTCGGGAACGAAATCAATGACAGGACATTTATTGGGTGCAGCTGGTGCAATTGAAGCTATTATTTGCGTGAAAGCTTTGCAAGACAATATGGTTCCCCCAACAATCAATACCCAAGAAATTGAACCAGAATTTGCGAATTTATTTGCTTTTCCATTAGGAAAAGCACAACCCAAAGAAATTCAATATGCGATGAGCAATACATTTGGCTTTGGCGGACACATTGCTTCGGTGGTTTTGAAAAAATGGGCAGAATAATTAGACTTTAGAAATAGAGTAATCTTCCAGAAAAATCATTTCCACGAAAAACCAATGCTGGGAAAGGGATTTTGATTACATTAAATGGACTCAATACTTTCTTTAACCAAGGTTTTTTGATGGGCAATTTTGTTACGTCTAAATCTAGAGAAAGTACAAATTCTCGTTTGGCTGTGAAACTCTTCAAGCCATCAGCAGTTTGAAAAAAATCTTTGCTTCCAACGAGTTTTGCATCGACGCTATAACCCGCAGCAATGGCTATCCAAGCCGGAATCTTACTTTTCGGAAAAATGGATCTTGGGGAAAATGTCAACCAATAAGTTTGTCCGTTATAATCTTTCAATAGTCTTTCTGAAAAAGTAGATCCTAAAACTAAAGGTCGATATTGCGCGAAATCACTTGGACTGTAGGAAAATTTCAACTTCACATATTGTTCTTGCCAAATCAATTCCTGAGATAAAAAAAGTCCACTACCCAGAGTATTTGCACCAACATCTGACCACGAGAAACCCCAGCCAGCGCTTTGGGCATCCAAAAATTCAAAAGACATTTGGTAACCCCATCCAACTCCAGCTCCGATCAAAGCACTTTTTTTTCTGTCGAGACCTGACCAACGATAAAGTTTTGAAACCTTGTCGCTCAGGTGATAAGCAGTAAAAACGTGTCCCATTTTATCCATTTGCATCCATTCACGGGAATCATCAAATGTGTGAAAAGAAGTTTTAGGGAAATCTTTGTACCAAACTGTCGACAAGCCAATAATACTTCCCGACCAAATGACGCCAGTACCAATTGATGAACCAATCAATCTTTTATTATTCAAAGAATCCGAAGGAGAAAGCAATGTAGATTGAGACCAAACATTGATACCAATCAAAAGCGCTAAAAAGATCCTACAAAAATTGGAAAACATGGAGCGAAGGTAAAAAAATATAGGAGGAAATTTTTTTAATCAAGAAAAAAGAATAACTTTGTGGATAAAATTTGTCAACAGTATTTTTGTCAACATGGAATTGTCTGTTTATTTGAAAGAAGGAAGAATAAGTAAAGATTGGAGTTTACGTAAATTAAGTACAGAAACATCCATTGATTCTTCTTTGCTCAATAAATTTGAAAAGGGCGATAGAATTCCAACTAAACCACAAATAAATCGATTGGTCGAAGTTTTAGAATTGAATAAAAAACAAACCTTGACACTTTGGTTGGGAGAAAAAATTTACCGAATTATTGAGCACGAAGAATTTTATGCAGAATCCATGAAGGTTGCAGACAACAAAATTTCTTATGGTTTATCGAAAGCAGAAAAATTTCAGAATGAATTGCCTGAAAAAATTCAAACATTACTTTTAGAATGTGATTTATTGAAAGAAGATTGGATCAAATTGAAACCGCTCAAGGGAATACAACTTCAAAAAATGAACGAGTATTTTCGTTTGAATTACACCTATGAAAGTAACCGAATAGAAGGCAACACATTGACATTGCAAGAAACACATTTGGTTATCAATGAAGGATTAACGATTGGAGGGAAATCGATGCGTGAGCACTTGGAAGTTGTAAATCACTCAGAAGCAATTGAATATATTTCGGAGATTGTTCAAAATAAAGTTGATTTTACTGAACGCATCTTAAAACAAATTCACTACTTGATTTTAAAAGGAATTGATAGAGAAAATGCGGGAGTATATAGATCAATTGGCGTAAGAATCTCGGGAAGTTCACATTTGCCTCCAGAGCCATTTCTTTTAAATCGAATGATGGAAGAGGTTTTTGAATACTATCAAAAAAATAAAAACTTATTACACCCTATCATTTTGGCTGCTGAAATGCATGAACAAATAGTACGAATTCATCCTTTTATTGATGGAAATGGAAGAACAACAAGACTAATAATGAATTTGATTTTGATCCAACATGGTTTTCCAATTGCAAATATCAAAGGAGATTTAAATTCACGTTTATCATACTATCAGGCTCTTGAAAACGCGCCTAAAGAAAATAAAGTATCTTTTTACGAATTGGTTGCACAAACAGTTCGTGTTGCGCTCAAGGAACACATTGAGCTAAGTAGATAAAGCAAAAGAGGAATTACATTCGCAATTCCTCTTTCTCACTATGAATACATTTTCTTGTAATATTCTTGATATGCACCGCTGGTGACTTCATCTACCCAATCTTGGTTACTTAAATACCAATCAACAGTCTTTTCTAATCCTTCTTCGAATTTAATTGAAGGTTTCCAACCGAGTTCAGCAGAAATTTTTGAAGCATCAATTGCATATCTCTGATCGTGACCAGCTCGATCTTTTACATAAGTAATCAGTGAAGCACTTGTGCCTGGTTCACGATTTAATTTTTTATCTAACAAATCACATAAAAAATTCACCAAATCGATGTTTCTCCATTCGTTCAATCCGCCAACATTGTAAGATTCACCAATTTTTCCTTTGTGAAAAATCGCGTCGATAGCAGAGGCGTGATCTTCAACCCACAGCCAATCGCGAATATTGTCGCCTTTTCCATAAACTGGAAGTGGTTTCATATTCACTATATTCCCAATCATCAATGGAATCAATTTCTCTGGAAAATGATGACTTCCATAGTTATTTGAACAATTTGACATTTTAATTGGGAATCCATATGTATGGTAAAAAGCACTTACAAAATGATCTGAAGATGCTTTCGATGCTGAATATGGACTACGAGGATCATAAGGCGTTGTTTCCATAAATAATCCTTCCTCACCCAAACTGCCATAAACCTCATCGGTAGAAACGTGGTGAAAAATATGTTCGCCTTCAGTCCAAAAAGACTTTGCGACAGACAACAAATTCAATGTTCCAATCACATTGGTCATTGCGAACTCTAATGGCCCTTCAATTGAACGATCAACATGAGACTCCGCAGCCAAATGGATTACGTGCGTGATATTGTGCGTTTTAAAAGCCTCTGTTACATCATCTAAAGAACAAATATCTCCTTTAAAAAATGTATATTTAGGATTTTCTTCAACATCCTTCAGGTTTGACAAATTACCTGCGTAAGTTAATTTATCAAAGTTAATAATGTTATAATTTGGATAATATTTCAAAAATCTTCGCACTACATGCGATCCAATAAAACCAGCACCTCCCGTGATTAAAATATTCATGTTTACCTTAATTTATGCCTCAAAAATAAGTAAAAAAACTTATAAAAAAATGAAACAAAGATTGATAATCAAAAGTTAATCAAGCAATAATGAAACTAATTGAGTTCAACGTCTAAAATCTCTTTCCAAAAATTTTGAATAGTATTTCCTTCGCATGCAATCATTTGAGGCACCAAACTAGCAGGGGAAAATCCAGGAGTTGTGTTCACTTCAATTACATGAGGAACGTCATTCACCAACATAAAATCAATACGAGCGATTGATCTTAAACGCATTAATTGGTAGATTTTTTTTGAAATTTCTTGTACATTTTTAGCTATTGCATCAGAAACCCTAGCAGGAGTAATTTCCTGCGAGGCACCCAAATATTTTGCTTCATAATCGAAAAAATCATTTTCAGTAGCGATCTCTGTCAAAGGAAGCGCATGAATTCCAGCTTTAGTGCGATACACACCACAAGTCACTTCAGTTCCATTTAAAAATGATTCAATTACCACTGTTTCTCCTTCCGCAAAAGCCTTTTCCAAAGCAGGTTGCAATTCTTCAGCTGTTTTCACTTTAGAAATACCATAACTTGAACCAGAATCTGAAGGCTTTACAAAACAAGGTAATCCTAAAGTTTCCAAAATATACTGATTTTCAAACGCTTCAATGGAGGTAAGCAATAATGATTTTGCAACTGGAATATCAAATCCTTTTAAGAATTGATTGCAATACCATTTGTCAAATGAAAGTTCAGATGCCAATGCGCCAGAATTAATAAATGGAACATCTTTCATTTCAAGAAACGCCTGCAATTTTCCATTTTCTCCAGGATTTCCATGAATATAAATAATCGCTGCATCAATCTTAATTTCTTGATTTTGAAATTCAAAACTCAAATTCCAAGAATTGAAATTCAATCTTTCATTATTGTAAATCGCTGTCCAATTATCTTTGGTAACCTCAACCAAAAATGGATCATATCCCTCAGGGAAATTGGCTAAAATAGTATTGGCACTTTTGATAGATATTTCAAATTCAGAGGAATATCCTCCGCAAAAAATAGCAATTCGCTTCATATTTTTATTTTGAGATGCAAGTTTCGGAAATCTATTTTTTATGCAGAAATCCCTTGCAAAGGTAAGCTTCAATTATTGCGTAAATAATCCAAACCCGAAAAGTTTTCAGCAATAAAAATTGAATAAATACGATATTGAAATTGATAAATAAGCTTTAGTGAGATTTTCTCAGTCGTAATTTATATATTTGTTGCTCATATTGACTTTCATTCATGGAATTTTTAACGAAACTCAAAAATTTTATCTTGTCTAAACATTTTGTTAAACACCTAGGTTTGGTGATTTTAGCATATATTGTTATTGTTGGAGGAACGGTCTTAATGCTTGACAGTGTGACCAATCACGGACAAAAAATTGAAGTCCCTTCTTTATTTGGGAAAAATGTGAAAAATATCAAAGGAATCATTGAAGAAAGTGGTTTACAATATGAAATTTTAGATTCAATTTACGCTCCAAATAAACCAGAAGGAACGATTTTATCTCAAGACCCTAGACCTACAGACTCCACTGACGTATTTGTCAAAGAAGGACGTATTATTCGACTGCGCGTTTCAAAAAGATCTCGTTTGGTTGAAATGCCAAGTTTAATTGATAAATCTCAACGTTTCGCAGAAAGTGTACTCAAAAATCGTGGTTTAAAATACACCATTGTTTACGAAACAACTAGAGAAGCTGATGGTGCAGTGCTAAATCAAAAATACAAAGGTGCAATCATCAAAGAAGGTACAAGAATTCCAATTGGTTCAACGGTGCAACTTGTTGTTGGTAAAAATCAAGCTGGAGAACCTGTTCAAATTCCAGACTTAGCTTGTTTAACAATAAATGAAGTTAAAAGTCGTTTAGCTGAATTGTCTTCAATCACCATTTTTGAGTCATACAGTGGTTGTAATAATGCTGAGGATAGTTTGAGTGCTAAAGTAACGTCGCAAACCCCTGAATTTATTGACGGTGTATTGAGTCCTGCAGGATCGACGATCACCATATTATTGCAAAAAAATGGCTGTACAGATTAGTTGCGAAGACAAAAACAAAAGCTTCAATAAATGAAAATTATAGTCACAATTGCCGCGATCATTGGATTTTTCCAATTTACATTTGCTCAAGGAGAAGGAATTTATCCACTTGCAAGCAATGCTGATATTGTTAAGCCAATTCCGGTGAAATCAGGTTCTGAAACCTTTGATTCAACTTTTATTTATACATCTGATACTTTAGAAATTACACTTACCAAGTCTATACTAGACGATTTTTCAAAAGATCATTTTCAAAAATATGTATCTGACTATTCTGATCCGTCAGTAACATTTGATAAAAAATATAAATTGTTGGATAGAAACACAAATCTTCCTTTGCCTCTGGATTCCAAATATTCCAATATTCCAACTTTCAGAAAAATTGTTTCTCAAGCTTCAGGAACGAGTATCAATGAACCACTTCCATCGGACACGATTAAAATTACCAACTTTTTGGTTTATCCTCCAGTGTATGATGAAACTACCGTTTATCCTCCTTACATCATTTATGATACCTTGGATTTCCCCAATGATCCAGATACAATTTGGCAAGTTCCTCCATTTTTTGTACAAGATTCTGCGACACAATTTTTCGCAAATATTCACGATCAAAATGCTTATTGGTTAGATAATTTCGCTTATCACAATTACCGTTTCGCTAAAAATCCTTGGACATTGGGTGTTGTGACTTTCGACGGATTAGATGAAAATGGATATCCCTACAATTTTGGCTCAAGTGCTGTCGGTTTAGCGGATGTTTTGCATTCAAAACCAATTGATATGTCAGCGGTTAACAATGCCAATGAAGTGTATTTTAGTTTTCTTTATCAAACTGAAGGACTCGGTGATATTCCTGAAGAAACAGATTCGTTGGTTTTGGAATTTTACGCACCAACTGTCAATCAATGGTTTAGAGCGTGGTCAACTACTGGCGCACCTGTAGCAGATTTCAAAAAGGCGCACATTCGAATTCAAGATGCAAAGTATTTCCAAGATGGTTTTCAATTTAGATTCAAAACTTACAGTGGATTATCTGGAAGCTTAGATCACTTTCACATCGATTACGTGCATTTGAGAGCACTTTCTGGTGCACAAGATACACTTTTCAAAGATTTTGCCTTTGTTTATCCTTTAGGTTCTTTCTTGAAAGATTACACTTCTGTGCCGTGGGATCACTACAAAAATAACTTCGCTGATAAAATGACTGATTCAGCGCGAATTTTTGTTCGAAATGGAAGTAATATTCCAGAAAACAGTCAAATTGGTGAAGCTTGGGTGCAATATGGTGCAACAACGGAAGGTTCCTTTGCATTGAGTACAAATATACTTACAAATCAAGATCCTGTGCAAAATTACCAACCGCGTACTTTCTATGAAAGTTTCCACGATTTTTCTGCAGGTTATCACTTTGATGAAACAAAAACGGGAGATTATCAAATTTTTGATTTACACGCAACAGCAACTTCTCCATTTGCTCAAATCACATTGAATGATTCCGCTGTTGGTCAACAAGTTTTCGCCAATTATTACGCTTATGATGATGGTTCTGCTGAGCAAGCTTATGGCACAACAGGAAATCAATCTCGACTTGCCTATCAATTTACACCTTACGAGGCTGATTCATTGATTGGTGTACAAATGCATTTTGTGCCAAGTGTTCAAGATGTATCCGATAACTTGTTTCTTTTGACTGTTTGGGATGACAATAATGGTAAACCAGGAAATGTAATTTATGAAGATGATTTCTTTTTTCCTCGTCAACCAAAATATGAAAATGAAAAAAATAAATTCACCAATTATTATTTGAAAGATACAGCCAAATTGGCAATCACTGGTACTTTTTATGTTGGATGGAGACAATTGGAAGCAGACAAATTATGCATCGGTTTTGATAGAAATACCATCAATTCAGATAAGATTTTCTACAGTGTTGACAATGGTACAACTTGGCCAAATACTTCTTTTGAAGGTTCGGTAATGATTAGACCGATTTTCTCCACTGCCATGGATGCATCTTTGGGAATGAAAGAAAATTCAATCATTGAAACGCAATTTGAAGTTTATCCAAATCCTGTCAATAATACCTTGCATTTAAAAGTGGATAATAGCCAATACAAAGGTGCTGTGATATTTGATTTACAAGGAAAATTGATGTTTGAATTGGATTCAACAAGCACTGAAATAAATCTAGAGTCATTGACAAATGGAGTTTATTTTGTGAAGGATATTCAATCAGGAATCACGCGTAAAATCATCAAAAATTAATTTTTTTCGTGAAAGTTTACCAAGATTTTGAAGAAGTTGGAAAAATTCCAAATGCTGTTTTGACTATTGGAACTTTTGACGGTGTACATGTTGGACATCAAAAAATCATTGAAAGATTAAAAGAAGAAGCTAGAAAAGTAAACGGAGAAACGGTACTTTTTACTTTTTTTCCGCATCCAAGAATGGTTATTAATCCAACCAATCACGGCTTAAAACTTATTCAAACGCAGGCAGAAAAAATTGAAAATTTGGAAAGATTAGGTTTAGACCATTTAATCATTTTTCCTTTCACAAAGGAATTTTCAACATTAAGCGCAGACGAATTTGTAAAGGATTATTTAGTCGATAAATTGCATGTCAAAACCATTGTGGTTGGCTACGACCATCAATTTGGTAAAAACAGAGAAGGAAGTTTAAAGCAACTTCAAAAACTGTCAGAAACACTTCCTTTTGAGGTTATCGAAATTCCTGCGCATGAAGTAGATGAAATCAATGTAAGTTCCACTAAAATTAGGCAAGCAATTGAAATTGGTGACATTCAAACAGCTAACAATTATTTGAATGAACCTTTTGAGATTTCAGGAACTGTGGTGAAAGGCAATCAAATTGGCAGAACCATTGGTTTTCCAACTGCGAATATAGAAATTGGAGACGATTTGAAAATTATTCCAGCTATTGGCGTTTATGCGGTGGAAGTGATTTTAGAAGACCAAAGAAAATTGCATGGAATGATGAATATCGGCATTCGTCCGACGGTTACAGATTCTAAAGAAATCAAAATTGAAGTTTTCATTTTTGATTTTTCTGAAGCAATTTATGATCAAAGTATTAAAGTATATTTGTTACAAAGAATTCGCGGAGAACATCGCTTTCAATCAGTAGAAGTGTTGCGCGCTCAATTGCAAGAAGATGAAAAAAATGTTCGTTCTATTTTTAGCCTTAAGCCTTCAATCTTTCACACTCCTAGCAAATAAACCAATCAAGGTTTACTCTTGGGAAGAAGCACTGAATGCAAATTCTGATTCTGTTTTTGCAATTACATTTGAAAGACTGAAATTAGACACTTTGCCTCAAGCATTGTGTAAATTTAAAAACATTCAAAAATTAGATTTGAGTAAGAATAAATTGACTCACTTACCTGATTTTATCAAAGATTTTGAATACTTAACAGAACTAAATTTAGACAAAAATAAATTTGCCATTTTTCCAATTCAAATTTGCTCAATGAAGCGATTGGAAAAATTAATTGTAAGTAGAAACGAATTTAGTAGTATTCCTGAATGCATCCAATATGCAAGCAATCTCAATTATTTGGATTTATCAGATACACCAGTTACCTCATTTCCTGAAGCTTTTGTTTTGATGTCAAATTTGAAAACCTTGATTTTACATGGTTTGGCTTATCCGCCAAGTTTTCACATTCGATGGAAAGAGAGATTGCCTTGGATGCGCATAGAATTTGATGCGCCATGTAATTGCATGGAATAGTTTATCTAAAATATTATTTTGTATTTTTGATACAGTAATCTTTCGAGATTTAAAACTGAAAAACCATGGCAAGAATTCATTTATTCGAATTTGGTGACCAAAATTGGTTCCCCATAACGCTAAGAAACTACGAAACCGATTTTCTTCAATTTTTATCAAATAAAACAAAAATGTATCAATCAATTATTCCGCTTTTGGAAGAATTGATGAACGAAACAAAACAAAATCAAATCATCGAC
>JBFYPS010000318.1:0-13954 GCA_041303135.1 Crocinitomicaceae bacterium
ATGAATCTGGTCAATCTTCCGCATTAGATTTAGAGAAAATTTACGATATTTCGAGTACTGTAATCTATAAATGGATTTATAAGTATTCTAAATATAACAAACAGTCAATTCAAATCGTCGAAATGAAAGATAGTCAATCTCAAAAAGTTAAAGATCTAGAAGCTCGTGTAAAGTTATTAGAACAAACTGTCGGCCAAAAACAGATGGCAATAGACTATTTGGAGAAAATGATTGAATTAGCTGAAGAAGACTTAAAAGTTGATATTAAAAAAAATTCAAATACCCCACAATCTGGTGGTTCCAAGGGAATCAAGAAAAAATAAACTTCAAGTTAAATCAATTATATCGTTTTCTAGGTATTACCAAACAAGCTGTTTTTAATAGCCATAAACGGTATAATCAGTTTCAAAATGAGTTAGCAGAACTCGTTGAGCAGGTTGATTTAATAAGGGAAGAACACCCAGGTTGTGGGGTTGAAAAAATGTATCATATTTTGAGACCAAAGTATTTAGGTAGAGATAAGTTCTGTGAAATATTTATGGATTTAGGTTATCGAGTTCGAACACTCAAAAATTATGTACGAACCACGATTCCGTCGCATATCAACTATCCAAACTTGATTCAGGGAATGGAGCTTGTAAGACCTTATCAAGTGGTTCAAAGTGATATCACGTATTTCCACATGAATGGTGAACATTATTATATTGTTTTCATCATTGATGTTTATACCAGAGAACTGTTAGGCTATGAAGTTGGAGACAATATGCGCGCAGAATTAAATGTTCGGGCATTAAAAATGGCCATAAAACAGATTGGAAAAGAGAATCAAATTCAAATTCATCATTCGGATAGAGGTGGGCAATATGGAAGCAATATCTATACTAGGGAACTGAAAAGTAATAATGTACAAATAAGCATGGGTTTAACGGCCTACGACAATGCTTACGTAGAACGAATAAATGGAACTATAAAAAACGAATATTTAAAAAGATGGAAGATTACGACACTTAATGAATTAAAAATAGCACTTAGAAAGGCTGTTACAAACTACAATGAAAAAAGAAAACACCAGGCATTCAACAATATATTTTCACCAGCAGAATTTAGAAGAAATTTATTAAATTTGAGTGCCCAAGAAAGACCGAGGAGGATTATTTATGCCGAGGGGAAAGTAAAACTCAAAGAGGCATTGAGCCTCATTGAGTTTTGCCCAAGAGAAGAACCTCAGAATCATAATTGTCCGATTTGGAATTAAAAAGTTAAATTAGATTTTATAACAAAACGGTCAACTCTATTTAGGGAAGTACATTGGTCTTCGGTCTTTGGTCTAAAGTCTTCTGTCTAATGTCTCCCGTCTTAAAATCCTAATATCCTAAAATCTTAACATCTCTACTCTCCAAAATCGCTACATTTACAAAATAATTCAAAAAGCAAAACACATGTTTTTTCAGCAAGAATTTTTAGATTTTTTCATTGAATTGGCTCCCAATAATCACAAAGATTGGTTTGATATTAATCGCAAGCGTTATGAACAGTTTGTGAAAGAGCCTTTTAAGGATTTCGTTTCGCACTTAATTACCAAAATGGCGGTAATTGATCCTGCCTTCAAGGACTTGGAAGCAAAGGATTGTATTTTCAGAATCAACCGAGATATTCGTTTTTCGAAAGACAAACAACCTTACAAATTGCAAGTTTCAGCAATTATCAATCCTGAAGGAAAGAAAAGCAAGGCGGTGAATGGTGTTTATTTTGAATTGGGACCAGAGAAAATGCGCGTTTATGGTGGCGTTTATGAAATCGACAAAGAAGATTTATTGATTGCCCGCGAAGGAATTGCTGCAGCGCCTGAAAAATTCAAAAAAGCTTACCAAGATCCCAAGTTTGTCAAGGTTTTTGGAAATATCTTGGGCGAAAAAAATAAAATCATTCCCAAAGAATTGAAAGCTGCCGCAGAAATTGAACCATTAATTTTCAATAAACAATGGTATTTTTATGCCGAATTTGAACCAGAAACGATTTTGGCTGATAACTTAGACCAAATTATTTTGGACTGTTACCAAGCTGGAAGACCGGTAGAATTATTTTTTAACGAATTAATAAAAAGATAAAATGTTAAAGTCATTTTTATTTGTAGGTGTTTGTTTGACCACAACTTTCACCTTTGCACAGAAAAAAGAATTGACGCTGAAAGATGCTGTTTCACAACAATACAGAGCTTTCGCGCCAGACAATATGGTGATGTTTCAGTGGATTCCAGGAACTGAAAACTACGTTTATTTAGACGGTTATGTGAAGTTAATGAAAGGTTCTGCCACTGGCGAAAAGGCGGTGGAATGGTTCACAATTCAAGACGTAAACAAAATTTTAGGAAGTCAGTTGAATTGGTTTTCTGGTCTAGAATGGAAAGATTCCAAAACTTTTTGGTTGAATGATGGAATCAATTATTACGCGTTTGATACAGAAACGAAAACGGGAAAATTGGTCGCTAAATTGGATGAAAACGCAGAGAACGCAACTTTCGAATCTAACAATCAACGCATTGCATTTACGATTGAAAATAATTTATATGCAATCGCCGCGGATGGAAAACAAATTGCCATCACCAAAAATGCAGACAAAAACATCGTTTCAGGTCAGACTTATGCACGCAGCGAGTTTGGAATCACCAACGGGATTTTTTGGTCGCCAAATGGGAATTTATTGGCTTTTGCGCAAAAAGACGAAAGCGAAGTGCACGATTATCCTTTGTTGGATATCACGCAAACACCAGGAGCTTTGAAAATGATCAAATATCCAATGGCTGGTCAGAAATCTGAAAAACCGAAAATTGGAATCTACAATTTCAAAAGTAAAAAGACAGTTTTCATCGCTCCAAAAAGTGGCGTTGATTCCTATTTGACAAATGTTTGCTGGTCATCAGATGAAAAATTTGTGTTGATCGCTGAAGTCAATCGCGACCAAAATCACATGTGGTTGAACAAATACGACGCCGCTTCTGGAAAATTGATTAAAACGCTTTTTGAAGAACAAAACAGCAAATGGATTGAGCCAGAACATCCTGCATTTTTTCCTGATGCTAATTCCAATAATTTTGTGTGGATCAGCGAAAGAGATGGTTTCAATAATTTATATTACTATGACATCGAAGGAAATTTAATCAAACAATTGACTTCGAATAAATTTGTGGTAAAAAGCATTCTGAAATCTACAAATGGTGGAAAAAACATCATTTTTGAAGCAACAGGCGAAAGTCCTTTGAACACGATGTTTTACAGCGTTACCACTGATGGAATTCAAAAATTATTGACCATCGATGAAGGAACGCACAGTATTGCGGTGAGCGAAAACGGAAACTATATTTTTGACGAATATTCGAATCACGTCATTCCTTCACGCTCTGTATTGTTAGACGGAAACGGACAATTCAAAAAAATCTTGAAAGAATCTACCAACAAATTGGTGGATTACGCGATTGGAACCACAGAAATCAGTTCAATTACTGGAAAAGATGGAACGAAATTGTACACAAGATTGATTAAACCAAGCAATTTTGACCCAACGAAAAAATATCCAGTTTTGGTATATGTTTACGGTGGACCACATGCGCAAATGATTACCAATTCTTGGTATGACGGTTCATCTTTGTGGATGAATTGGTTGGCTGAACAAGGTTATTTGGTTTTCACTTTAGACAATCGCGGTTCTGGAGAAAGAGGATTTGCATTTGAAAGTGGCATTCACCGCCAGTTGGGAACGTTGGAAATGGAAGACCAACTTTCAGGCGTTGAATACTTGAAATCATTGCCTTATGTGGACGGTAATCGTTTGGCAGTTCACGGTTGGTCGTTTGGTGGTTTTATGACTACTTCCTTGATGTTGCGTCAAGCTGGAACGTTTAATGTGGGCGTTGCTGGCGGACCAGTAATCGATTGGAAATTTTACGAAATCATGTATGGCGAGCGCTACATGGACAGACCTGAAGAAAATAAAGAAGGTTACGAAGCGAACAGTTTGTTGAACCACGCGAGTAAGTTGAAAGGCGATTTGCTATTGATTCACGGAACGGTGGATGATGTGGTTGTAGAGCAACACAATTTGGCGATGGTCAAAAAGTTTGTAGAAAGCGGCATTCAAGTTGATTTCTTCCCTTACCCAATGCACAAGCACAATGTAAGTGGCAAAGACCGCGTGCATTTGATGGAAAAAGTGTTGACTTACGTGATTGAGCACAATAAGTAAGATTTACAAATAAAATTGAAAATCCCTCGGCTTGAATAGGTTGAGGGATTTTTTTGTGAGGTTTTTATTACTGCTTCACACCTACATACCTCCAAGAAGCATTACCACCCAAGCCGCCGCTTGAGCGTGTAATGTAAACTTTGTCATTTTTGAATTGGACTTTCAAATAATTGTGGGCATCACCTTGATAATACTCTTTATCTTTCCAAAGTGAATCGATATGAACGTCATTTTCAAGCACTATCAGATTTTTTCCTTCGCGCTTAATTTCAATATCTTCCATGTAATTTGTATCTGCTAAAACACCTTCATTCAACAACCAATAGTAGTAGTGTACTTGACAATAATAAGTTCCAGAAAGTTTCCGCGCATGGTATTTATCGCAGCTTGCGAAGAAGACGGAAATGAAAAGGAGTAGAGCGAGGAATTTCATGGGTTTTTAGATTTTCTGCAAAACATTTAAAATGTTGTTTTTAAATGCTTATTCCAGCAATTATTTTTCTGAAAGATATGCAGTTTTTTGCTAACGAACTACCACCTTTTCAGATTTTGATTGTTTTTCACTTTTAATGTTTACCATGTAAACTCCTTTGGAAAAAGAAGAAAGATCTAAATTTATTTTTTGAAAAGAGTTAAAATCTTGAACAAAAACTTGTCTTCCTAAGGAATTAAAAATCTCAATTCTTAAAAGATCATTACTGGCGCTCTCAATACTCAATACTTCTGAAACTGGATTAGGATACAGCTTGAAATTTGTGGGTGATTGCTTGTCAATACCCAAGGTACCATATCTATTGTTTGCGAATGTGGAATTGTCACAAACAATTTCAGAAACATTATCAGGAACAAAACCAGTTATATAAGTGTCTGAAAAGGTGTTGAAAGCAATCATCTTTAATAAATTGTTATTATCAATACCAACCATTAAAAAAGTACCAGTATTTTGGTCAAATGAGGAAGAACCAGCAACGAAGTTTGTAAACTCAACCAGTTGACCACGAGTAATTACGTCACCGCTTACTTTATTTATTTCAACAATATTTCTTCCAGTGAAATTAGATGATTGGTCGTATGTATCATTCACTGCGAATAATTTTTCATTTATATTATCAAAATTAAGACTTGTAATACTAATGTTAGGATTTGCAGTATTAAGTACGGTTCTAGTGAACGAGAATGAATTATTTCTTACGGGAATCGCATAAAGTGATAACTCTGTACCATTGGTAGGACCAACATAATAAAGAATCCCATTATTTGAATCAAAACCAATGGCATCTGCAACAATGCCACTCGCACCTGGTTCATAAATTACACCTATCAAACTGTCTTGATTCGACTCGATATCATATTCATAAATGCTAATATATTGTTCAGTTTCCATTAGTAGGTTATACATTTTCCCCGTGCTCATATCGAACTCAGAAACATTGGTGTACGAGGAGGCTTGCATTAATGACTCTGCACCTGTAATTGAATTATAAGAATACAATCCTGCATTTTGTCCTGAAACACCAGAAATATAATAGTTGTTGTTAAGCGGATCAAATGCTGATGTCGCGAAAAAATAAGCATCCAGAATAGTAGGAATTGACGTTACCGATAAAGAATCTAGTGCTTTCCATTTTAAAAGATTAATGTTGCCAGAGATAGGATTTGAAGATGTTCCTATAAGATTTATTTGTGCATTAGTATTCATACTCATGGAAACACTAATAACTAAACAATAAAATAAATTTCTCATAATTTTTCCTTTTTGCATTAAACATTTCAAATTCAAAAATGTTCAACTTAAGTTTTCAATTATTTTATCAAAAAAAATTCAAACACTTGTCCAATCATCTCAGTATCATCAAATCTAGCCTTTGATGATGCGTTTAATCTCACCATTCAAACCATCTGATATTTTGACCAAATAAATACCAGAAGGCAGGTGATTCAGTTTTATTGAAATCAAACTTGCTTGTTCTGTTATTTCAGAGATTTGCTTTCCATCGGGAGTCAATAATGAAATCGTTAATTTTTTCGATTCAGGGTTGGAAAGATTGATAACGGATTCTGCTGGATTGGGGGAAAGTTCGAATCCAGAATTGGAAGAAAGCTCTTCCATGCCAAGAAGACTGCAATTTACTTCATACAATAAATCTTCAGTTGGGTTGCTTACTTTTAAATAAACGCGATCGTTCAGAGAGATTAATGAATTGATGTCATCACGTCCAATTTTTACTGGTATTTCGCAAACTAAATTGAAATTGTAGTCATAAACAAAAATTTTCTGGGGATTATTAGAACTTGTTGTTGTTAGCCAGTAAGTTGCCATTACTAAAATTTGTTTGTTGATTTGGTCTATTTCGATGGCATTAAAATTTACACTAAAGTAATCGGAACCTGCAGAAAATTTGGGTGTTTCAAATTCTGCTGAATGTAAACTTTCTAAATTTAAATCAAACCAATTCATTTTCCAGTGTTTAGACATAAAACCGTTAGCTTGACCTTCAGTGAAAATGAAAAGACTGTCCTTGTTTATCGGTTTTCTGAAGAAGATGTTGTTGAAATATTCACTGGTTGACACACTTGTGAAAATGGATTGAATCAAACTAATATCAGCAGTATATTTGTCAATATTTAGAAAGTTTGAAATATTATGCAGTCTGTACATGGTGTCGTCATAAACGTATTCTGTCCAAAATTGCATTGCGCATGACATTGAATCTAAAGGTGCAACCAAATTTATTTCCAAGGAAGGATTGAGCGAGTAGGTTGTATATTTATATTGATTTGGGCTGAGCGTGTTTGATGCAACAAGTAAATACAACGATGTATCTTTCACTTCAACTAAATGTGTCACATAACATGAGAAAGTATCCACTAAATTTCCTGTAAAAGTATGATTTGCCAAGTTGAGTTTGGTAAATTCATAAATCAAGGTATCCGTTTGATAATTTTGCAAATACGGAGTTTGAGGAGAAACATCTGCCAGTGCACTGATGACGTATTCGTCGGTGTTTTTGAATCGCGTAATTTCATTGAAATGTACTGGAGTAATTTGCGGAGAAAAAGTCAAAAAATCCTGCCAAATTATGTCGCCGTTTGTGTCAAGATGTTTAATGAAAATAGTGTCATTTATAACGACCGCAGTTAATAATTCGCCATTCGAAATGTCATAAATGGTTGCATTTTTATCAATTGTATAATCACTTTGTGCGCAAACGTTGAGTGAAATTAGCAGTAAAAAAAGTAGAAGTGTTTTCATGGTTTAAATTTTAAGCAATTTAAAAGAAAAAAACGATTTTTGATATACTATTTACACAATGATAAATACAGTTTAAGTTTTATTTTTCTATTTTTTGATTCCACAATTTCTCATTAAATTCTTTACCCGACATTTTTGTGCGATTTTCTTTCAAAATACCCTTTAAACTGTTTTTATTTGTTTTGTCCATTTTTTGATTACCTTTTCAAGTAGGTACATCATAAGCCCATTTTTAAGTTACGTAATTTTACTTAGATCCACTCAAGTACTGCAACATACTTTTGTTTCAATCAATGAATACTAATCAAATTTGAGCAAAAATGAAAAATAATTTTCTATATGTGGCGAGTGTAATGTGTCTGAGTGCACAATTTGCCTATTCCCAAAGTAAAGTAGATGTCCAAACCATTGAATTGGTGGCGAATGGTAAGAGTATTAAGTCGAGAATTGTTGAGACACATTACAATCCTGAAACTAAGGAAAGTAAACTTACTTTCATGAATGCTTGGTGCAGTGGAGGCGGTGAATACGATGAAGTAAGATATTCTTTTGAGCACTTAACATTTGATCAGAATTTCAATTTCAAGAAAAAAGAGGAGGAAAGTATAAATGGTTTAGGTAATGCTATTTTTAAATATCCAGTCATGGGGGTGAAGCAGGAATTTAAAAGTATGTATGATTATTCACCTGGTGCAAATAAAAATGGCGGATGGCTATCACAAATTGAGTATGTAGCAAAAGGAAATTCAAATGCTGGAATTTGCACCCAAACGCTTGCATTTCAGAAAACAAGTTTAGAACCAATCCAATTTACTGGTGGAAATGTCTTGTTCAAAAACACAACAAGCGACGGAGTAATGGTAGTTTCTCAAAATTCTACCATTGAAAACAACATTGTAATTCAATTCTTTGATCACAAAGGTGTTTCAAAAAAGGAAGCGAGTTTTAAGGTCGATTACGGTTTCGCAATGAAAGGTCTAACCTTGAAAAAGGAGAACGGTGGCGAGGACATGGTGCTTATTTTCCAACCAACTGGGAAATATAACAAGTATGGAATTAAGGTTGAAAAAGTAAAAAACAATCCGCTTGAATTCGAATACATTAGAATTGATGGAAATTCGATGCAAGTGAAAGAAAGAATTCAGTTCAATGCAGTCAGCTCGCAATGGGTTCCAGAATACCTTGTTGAAAATAATGGTGCTGTATATGTTTTTGGTCAAGCAGCTGCAAAAGTTAAGATGAACGAATATCAATTTGGTAGTATTATGACCATCGAAGGGATGAATTTTCAAAATTATATCCGAGTTGATGAACTTGAAAACTATCAATTTATTAAAGTGAAAAATGGGGCAGTTGCATACGTTTCCAACCTTACGCCCGATGCAATGGCTGGCGTAGAAAAATTGATTGACGGCGCAAAAGGCAAAAACAATGCAAGTGGCTATTTTAGAAAACAAGAAATTAAAATTATAGATGATGTCATTTACTTCACAGGTCAGAATACAAAACCTGGTTCTGCCGGAGATGATAGATCTCAAGAATTCATGATGATGATTGATGCAAATGGAAAATTGACCAACTTGTTTTATGTTCCAAAATCCAATTATGCAAATTCAAATATGTTTGTAACTCCAGATAAAAAGACAATGTATTGGGCAATCTATGACTACAGCAATTACAATGTTTATGCAACAAGATTCCTGCCTACTCAAATTGGTGTGACAGGTAATGTAATTGGTGGTGATGACCATTCTTTTGATGCTAAAAGAAAAATTGATGAAGGTCCAGAATTGCAAATTGTCAAAATCGATTTAGCAAGCAAAACAGCAGGACCGTTGGAGATTTTCGGCAAAGATGAATATACTTTATTTGATGAGGTGCCTGTTTTATACGCAAATGAAAAAGAAGTGGTTTTTCTTGGTGTTGCAGGAAAAATTAAAGAAAGACAATCTAAAATCATCAAACTTACTTTTTAAGGAAGAAGGTTTTTTAAATAAATTGGAAAAAGGAGGTGAGTTTCATCTCCTTTTTTTGAGGTTTCAAATTTGTATGATAGCGTACTTGGTTGATTTTGTTATTTGGCTTCAATCTTTGCCAATCTATTCTTTGTTATTATTTACTTGTAATCTTTCATGACATTTTTTTATTTGTTTAAAAGTACAGAATTGAATTCAATTCTTAATCGATTAAAAAAGTACCTCCACCACATAAGCTTTTTAATTAATCTTTTATTTCTATTTTAGCTTTTTTATTAGGAGACGATGAGTTTAAATATCAATGCTTGCTATGTTGCAGCAGAAATCCCAAATACTGCTTTCAACAAAGAATCTTTTGAGGAAGTAAAAAAAATCTTATTGCTTGAATTAAAAGCATCGGGTGGTGATTATCTAATGATTGAAAACGAACCTTACTCCAAACAAGATTTGTTGGATTATTTTGAAAATGTGCATCAAGAATTTTTCGTAGAGTCTGGTAATGAAGTGCCTGAGGTCACCTTGTCGAGCGAAAATACAAAAACTTGGCACAGTCCTTTGAGTGATCCAATTTCTATTATGCACGTGTTTGATGTGCCAAATGAATTGATGGATCCAAATAAACAAGAGGAAGCAAAAGTGCTTGTGGAAAAATTGTACGGACCTAAAATTATTCAGGTTTGTCAGCAACAATTTAAAGACAAAAATTTCGATCAACTTCAATTTTTATTGAGTTACGACTACGTTTTCTCGTCTAATCTCGCTCATGAAATTAAAAGAAATTTATCCATTTTATTCAAAAATCTTTGCCTTTCTATTAGGATGGAAATCGATGAAAATCCGAACTTGGAAGACGTTGAAAATTCTCTTTTTTTCCAATCGTCATTTTATCATGTACTTTTCTTCCTCAAAGATGCAAATGAAGATTTGACCCGAAACATAATGAGTTTAGGAGTTGAGCGTATGAAAGGTGATAAAGTCACAAATACGCACATGAGAAATTTGTTCATCAAATTCAAATTATTGCCTCATGATCAATCATCAATCGATTATGTAAACAAAAGTATCCAATATTATGAAGAATCCGATGAAGAAGAAAATGGTGATATAATAGTGCAAATATTAAAGAAATTTCAGAAAAAAGCCCTCAAAAGAAATGCGGATAATCTGGAAAAATTAAAGACCCGATGGAATATTTCAAAATTGGAATACACAGAAAAACTGCGAAAATATGTCCGTCTTTTAGTAATTCTAGGAATAGTAATTGGGGCGGTAATTGTTATATATAACCAATATTCTAATGCAAAGAAAGCAAAGGCTATTTCAGAAATAAAAAAATGGGAAAAGGAATTTGAAGAGTATGAATCGACAATTCCAGAACAATATTTTGAGCAAAAAGATGTGATTTCTGATTATTCACAATTGAAAACGAATATTGATAGTAATGTAACTAATCCACAAGTTGCTGCATTTTTGAAAAATAGTTTACATCAATATTGCTACAACTTGAATACGAGCGACACAATTTCATTGTCTTTTGACCCAATAGTGCCGCTCCCTGGATGTGTTCCCATGCAGTTTTCCAATGACTCACAACAAAGTTCCGTATTGCTCTTATTATATGATGAAAATAATCCTCAAGCAAAAGTCAAAGCAAAATTATTGAAAAAGGATCCTGGTAGTTACCTCAATACTTTTGATCTTTATATTTTACCTTCGGAAAGAGCCATTGTTGTTATCAATCCTAATTTAATTGACAGTAAAACACTTGGACCAACAAAAATCACATCTGTTTCAGCTTTTAATGTTTCATTTGAAAGTTATAAATTGAAAAATGGAAAACCTAAAAAGGACGTTTATCTTTCATTTAGTGAATACGATGGTCATGATTACATGCTAACGCACATCTATGAAACAATGAATTTCAAAAATTTATTTAAAACTCCTTAACGCAATCCGGTTCCTTTCAAATCAAAACCAGTATCATTTTCATTTCCGCTTTGATATTCTGGTTTCAGCAAGAAATAAAGTGTTGAAATAATTTGAAGGTATTCACCCGCGGTGACCGAATTTTTATCTAGATAACTGTTGCCAACATTCATGATTCGCTCTGCTTCCTTAGGGTCTTTGAAACAACTTAGATCCGTTAGGCGATACGAAAAATATACACTTTTCATGTATTTTATACTCGTCTTGTTGTATTCCCAAGCTATCTTTTTTAATCTACTTTTTAAACCTTTTATAAATGTAATGTTTCCATCGTTAATGGCACTTTTTTCGTTTTTAACAATTTCTAAATACGAGAATTTCAATTTTTCTGGGAAATCTGTTTCGCTCATTAAGTATGCCACATTTTCTTTCTCATAGCGATACTCATCAATGTGATACAATAGTTTGGTTCTCTTTAAAAACTTATCGTAGCGAACAGCAATTTTACGCTTTAATTCATCACAGTAAAACTTAACATCACTTTCGATATTGCCAGAATGCTTGATTTTTGACAGTCCTACATTACATTCTTCTTGTAAAAGTTGTAATTCAGCTGCCTGTTCAAAATTTTCAGTACTCAATGCGTCTGCCAAATCTTTTGAAATACAATGTGAAAGAAAGCGAAACTCTTCTCGCAATTTATCTAAATTAACAAGCTTTTGCGTTGGACTGAAAACATTTTTGATTTCCAAATCTATTTGTGAAATGGAGGCTGTCACAGTCAAATCGCGACTTTCTGAAATACTCAAAGTAATCCCAACATCCGAATCTTTAAACAAATTTTGGCCTAAATCTTTGGGACTAATGGTAATACATCCAATAACTTGATTGGTAGAGGGATTTGCATTTTTATCACCTTCAAGAATGTTAATGACCAAAGAATCATTGCTGCTTTCCAGCATATCTCTGGCTATCATTTTGTAGATCGTTTTATTCAAAGGAAGCAAAGCATTTTTATCAAAAACAGCTTCCAAAACTGTAAGTCTATTTTCAACATCGTCCACTTCAATGCAAATATCGTGGGGCAAAGGTTGACCATCAATCACAAATAAACCTTGACTAATTTGAATCTGAGCAGCATTTGAATCAATTAGACTTCCTGTGTGATCATACAATTCAATCGTAAAAATATTCGTGCTGTGTGCAATCAATGGAAGTGAAAATTTTTCATTTACTGTCAAGATTTTTTTACCTGAATCATAAGCTAAGTCATCGCGGTAAACACGGTAATACTTGCCTTCAATTTCTCCAGCACTTTTTAAAATAACCATTTCTGAATCTTCTCTAGATTGACGCTCATAAATGGGTTTTAAAATGATATTATTTTCAAGGGTTTTCTCTGATTTTTCTTCGTGAACGTATTTTGAGGCTTTATTGCCAGCATAGTGAGCGGCTCCAATAACAATTGCATTTGTTGGATCAACTTTTTGATTCACTTTGATTTTTAATTCCCTTTCTAAAATGGTTCGAACAAAAGGGATATAGGTACTTCCACCAACTAACACGAGTTCTTCCAAGTCTTCAATAGAAATGTTGTTGTCTTTTAGTAATTCATTCAGCAAATTAATCGTATGCATCAATTGTGGTGCAATCAAATCATTGAATTGTTCAACTGCAACAGTAATGGTAATTTCTTGCTCTATACCATCATCATCAGCCAACTGAAACTCAATGGAAGCAGTGGGGAAAGTGCTTAACTCAATTTTCAATTGTTCAGCATAAAAAGCCAAGTAATTGTAAATGTGCAAATAATCAATCGAATCAGGATTTTCGTTTATATTTAGCAATAAATTGTCAAATTTTCCTTGCTTGGCAATTTGAGGGATCATCATAGATTTTACAATTGCAATGTCAAAATCCAGACCTCCAAGAAAATTGTTTCCTTGATGGTCAATCACTTTTAGTTCTTCATTGTTTGCACTAACAATGGCAACGTCAAAAGTCCCTCCACCTAAATCATAAATTATCCATTTACCCGTTTTCGTTTCTTTTGAATTTTCATTAAAAACAGATAAACAAGCAGCAATTGGTTCTTGCAACAAGACGACTTCTTTAAATCCAGCATCCAATCCAGCTTGCTTAGTAGCGTTTGACTGAATTGTATCAAAAGATGCTGGTATCGTAATAACCGCCCTTAAAGGTACTTCTTCCCGAACAAATGTTTTCAGCTCGTTGAGAATGTATGTAGAAAGCGTAATTGGATTTACAAAATCATCTAATTCTTCGACAAAATAAGTGGCATCTGTTCCCATTTTTCTTTTGAAGGAAGAAATGACATTTTTTGGGTCTCTATCTTTCAATTCCTTTGCTTTATCTCCAATTAAGATCCCTGATTTTCTGAAGGCAACAACACTTGGCAGACTTTCCCTAAAGCCTTTTGGATTTTTATAAACCTTTATTTTGCCGTCATCATTTTTTGCGATTAACGAATTTGTAGTACCAAGGTCAATTGCGTAATTTATGAATGTCATGTTTTTCTTATTTTATAACTACTCTTGCC
>JBFYPS010000319.1:0-7432 GCA_041303135.1 Crocinitomicaceae bacterium
TTCGATCTTGGATAAATACTGTAAGTTCCAGGTAAATCAATGATTTCAACCGTATTTTCTGAAAGTTTTATTTTTCCTGATTTTTTGTCAACTGTCACACCAGGAAAATTTCCAACATGTTGGTTTAATCCAGTTAATCTATTGAAAATAGATGTTTTACCAGTGTTGGGATTTCCAATTAACGCGATTTTTTGAAACTTCATTGTTTACAAAAATAGGAAGTTTTTAAAGAATAGACTAAATCACTTCAACCAAACTGGCTTCATTCAAGCGTAGTGAAAGCACATAACCATTGATATTCACAGCGATCGGATCACCAAAAGGAGCTTTAAATAAAACTTCCACTTCTTGTCCTTGATACAAACCCATTTCTAGCAATTTAGAAGAAATGTCAGAAACGATCAATTTGTTGACCTTAACTTTGCTTCCAAGTGCCGTATTTGCTAATGTTTGACTCAATTTAGAATGATTATAAAGATGCAAATTTACAATATTATATTACAGTTTTGAATACCGTAAAAAAGGTATTTTCATATTATTTTCACTTTTACATAAGATAAATTTAACAGATGTTAATTCTTTCAAAAAGAAGTCAATATAAATTTTTTCAAAGTTGAATTATTTGTTTATTTCATTAACTTTAGTGCCTATTTATAAATTAACATTTACGTCGTATGGCAACAATTACATTTAAAGGAAGTAACATTAATACATCTGGAAATTTACCTCAAGTAGGCGATAAAGCTTTGGATTTTAGTTTGGTGAAAGGCGATTTAAGCAATGCTACTTTAGCTGATTTTAAAGGTCAAAAATTAATTCTGAACATTTTTCCAAGTGTTGATACAGGAATTTGTGCAGCTTCTGTGCGTCATTTTAATCAAGATGCATCGAATTTAGAGAACACAACAGTTTTGTGTATTTCAAGAGATTTACCTTTTGCTCAAACACGCTTTTGTGGCGCTGAAGGATTAAAAAATGTAGTCATGCTTTCTGATTTTGCTAAAGGTGACTTTGGACTAAATTACGGATTAGAAATTCTTGAAGGTCCGCTGAAAAACTTACATGCACGTGCAGTAATTGTTTTGGATGAAAATCAAGAAATTATTTATGAAGAATTAGTGCCAGAAATTGGACAAGAACCAAATTACGAAGCGGCATTAATTGCAGTGAAATAATTTTAATTTCACATTGAAGTAATATTTGCTTGTTAATCTTGCACCACAAATAGTGAGTTTTTTGTAAGTTTAGTTTTTAAAAATTTGGGAATTTCATAACAGTTCCCAAATTTTTATGTTGAATGAAATTAATTTGTGTGATCCACACTGCTGAATGATGGAATTATTAAATCGTGAATTGAGTTGGTTGTCCTTCAATGCGAGGGTTTTACAAGAAACATTGGATACAAAAGTTCCTTTAGTCGAAAGAATTAGATTTCTGGGAATTTACTCTAATAACATGGATGAGTTTTTCAGAGTTAGAGTCGCCAATGTGAAAAGAATGATTACACTCAAGGAGGAGGAGGTTTTTGGATTTGATGGTAAGCCTGCTGATTTGTTGGAAGAAATCAGAAGCGTTGTGATGGATCAACAAAAGCAATTCGAAGCTTCTTACAGAAATTTGATTGAAGAATTGAGTCAAAATCAAATCTTTCAGTTAAACGAGTCAAAATTAAATAGAGCGCAAACAGAAGAATTGGTTCACTATTTTCACAATGATTTAAAGCATGCGATTGTTCCAATTATTTTAAAACCGGAAACTCCTTTTCCTAAATTACATGATAAAAGTATCTATTTAGCTGTAAAACTGAAAACTGCCAACAAAGGGAAAGAATTTTTTGCTTTGGTTGAAATTCCACCGAATTACGAACGTTTTTACAAAATTGAATACCAAGGAAAGCACTTTTTTATATTGATTGACGATATCATCAGGTTAAATTTGGAATCAATTTTCTCCATTTTCTCCTTTGAATCCTTGGAAGCTTATACTTTTAAATTTACACGTGACGCTGAATTAAATTTAGACGATGATATTTCTGTTTCTTTCATTGAAAAGATAGAGAAGAGTTTAAAAATGAGGAAGAAAGGTGAGCCAGTTCGCTTTGTGTATGACCAAAAAATGCCAACTGATCTCAAAAATTACTTACTCAAATCATTGAATTTAAAAGCTGGAATAAACGCTATTCCAGGAGGGCGATACCATAATTTCAAGGATTTTAGCCGTTTCCCAAACTTTGGAAATAAACATTTGACATATTCACCGATGCCTCCCAATGCGCATCCTGATTTTTTACAAGTCAAAAGTTTGTTAAAAACGGTTTTTAATAAAGATATTTTATTGCATTTTCCTTACCAAAGATTTGATTATGTGGTTGATATGCTCCGTGAAGCAGCGATTGATCCAAAAGTTAAATCAATTAAAATCAATATTTACCGTGTAGCGAAAGATTCGCAAATTATGAATGCGTTACTCAACGCCGTTAGTAATGGAAAAGAAGTCATCGTGATTTTAGAGCTCCAAGCGCGTTTCGATGAAGAAAATAATGTTTATTGGGCAGAAAGATTAAAAGAGCATGGCGCAAAAGTGCTTTATGGTACTCAAGGGTTGAAAGTTCATTCAAAATTGATATTTATTACCAGGGTTTCTGGCGGAAAAGAACAATTAATTAGTTTTATTGGAACCGGTAATTTCAACGAAAAAACGGCCAAGATTTATACTGATTTAGGACTTTTTACTGGTCATCCTGAGATTTGCCAAGAAGTAAAAAGAATTTTCAAATTGTTGGAAAACAACATCCATCGCGGAACTTACAAGCATTTATTGGTATCTCCATTTAACAATAGAAGAAAAATAACCAATTTAATTCAGCGAGAAATTGATCATGCTAAAAAAGGAGTTAATTCAGGTATTAGTATTAAAATCAATAATTTAGTTGACAACAAACTCATTGAAAAATTGTACGAAGCAAGCAACGCCGGAGTGAAAATTAAATTATTGGTGAGAGGCGTTTGTTGTTTGGTGCCAGGAATTAAAAATGTGAGTGAAAATATTGAAGTTATCAGTGTTGTGAACAGATTTTTAGAACATGCGCGCTTCATGATTTTTGAGAATAATAACAAACCTCAATTCTTTATCACTTCCGCGGATTTGATGGAAAGAAATTTAGACAAGCGAATTGAAGTTGGCACACCCATTTTGGATCATACAATTCAGCAAGAAATTAGGTTTATTTTTGATACCCAATGGAAAGACAATCAAAAAGCGAGAATCATTGATAAAAAGCAAAAAAACAAGTATCGAAAACCTCATGAAGGTGAACCACTTTTTGATTCACAAAATGCGCTATACGATTTCTACCAGAAAAAATTATATTAAGTTGGCAATTTCGAAGCATTCCTAGTTCTTTTAAATTTAACTATCTTCGGCACTTGTAATTCCTATTAAATGAAATTTGGTGCTATAGATATCGGAACGAATGCCGCAAGATTGCTGATTGGCGAGGTTTGTAAGGAAGGCAATCATTCTTTTGTCAAGAAAATTTCATATACCAGAATTCCTTTAAGACTTGGTGAACAAGTGTTTGACAACGGAATAATTTCTGAAGATAAAGTCACAGAATTTGTCAAAACGATACAAGCTTTCAAATTAATTTCTGAAATGTTTAACGTAGTTGAGCTTCGAGCTTGCGCTACATCTGCTATGAGGGAAGCCAAAAATGGCGCTGCTGTTGTTACCGAAATATTGGTACATACGGGAATCAATATTGAAGTGATTTCTGGTGATGAAGAAGCGCGATTAATTTTTGGTACATTTTTCTTGCTTGATTTTGATAAAACTTCTCCTTTTTTGGTAATTGATGTAGGTGGTGGAAGTACTGAAATCAGTGTTTTTGAAGAAGGTACGCGTGTTGCATCTAAATCTTTTGAATTGGGTACATTGCGTTTATTGAAAGGAAAAACAGATTCCAAAATCTGGAAGGAATTGAAATCATGGTTAAGCAAAAATGTCGATTCAAAAGTGGATCACAAAATTTTTGCAACAGGTGGAAACATCAACAAAGTGCACAAAATGGTTGGCTCAAACACTTCTGAAATTCAAATAAGAAAGGTTTCCAAATTGCGCAAAGAATTGGAAAAAATGACTTTGGAAGCAAGAGAAGATGTTTACCAATTGAAACCAGATAGAGCTGATGTAATTGTTCCTGCTTGCGAGATTTTTGAGTTTATTTTGAAAGAACTAAAAGTCAAAAATTTCTTCGTGCCTAAAATTGGTTTATCAGACGGAATGATTTACGATTTACATCTAAAGCATCAGTAAACATTACTCTTTTGGAATTTCAAATCCAAAATCAATTCCTTTTTCAATAGCCGGGATTCCCTCAATCAACCACTTCGGTGCAGGTTTATCCAATAGATAAAAATCAAAATATTGTCTCATTCTCCAACTCAAATCCATGCGGTTTGCATTTTTCATTAAATTGTGATCGTCGTCATTGTAGTTTAGCATCCAAACAGGTTTTCCCAATCTTTTCAATCCAGTAAAAAGTTCAATTCCTTGATACCATGGAACAGAACCGTCGGCGTCATTGTGCATAATTAAAAGTGGTGTTTGTACTTTTGGCAAATGAAAAAGGGGAGAATTTTCTATATACAATTCCGGTGCTTCCCAAATGGTTTTTCCAATTCTGCTTTGTGTTTTTTCATATTGAAATTGTCGATTTAATCCACTTCCCCAACGAATTCCTCCGTAGGCAGAAAACATATTTCCTACAGGTGCACCAGCCATGGCAACTTTGTATCGATTTGTCATCGTAATTAATTGCGCAGTTTGATAACCACCCCAACTTTGCCCTTGTAATCCCATTCTTGTTGAGTCAATAGCTTTATATTTTTTTAAAACGTAATCTGTTCCGCTCATTATACAGTCGTATGCTCCTTTGGCTGGATGACCAATTTTGTAACGAATATCTGGAATTAGTACAAAATATCCAGCTGAACAATATTCTGTAGGATAGATGATGGACGCAGTAGGTTTTGGTGCATAATGGTTGTGAAGTTCGTCACTGTACATTTCGTAGAAATAAACCAACAAAGGATATTTTTTGGTTGAATCGTAATTTTCTGGTTTGTATAATAATCCATCAAGTGGAATTCCGTCATAACTTTTCCAATTGATCAATTCAACAGTTGCCCAATTGTATTCATTTTGCTGTGGATTGGTTATGGATATTTTTTGCTCATTTTTCGCACTAGACCAATCATTCACAAAAAGATCTGGATAATCTAATAGGGAAGCTTTTTGATACAAGTATTTGTTGCTTAATTTTGATTTCTTAATTCCCAATAAATCATGATTGGTGTGAAATTGTTCTTCCAGTTTAATTTTTCCATTTTCTATTGTCGGATTATATAAACTTAAAGATTTGTCCTTTTCAAAAAATCCTAAAATGTAGGAGTTCTCCCACCGAATAAATGTTGAATCACTTTCCCAATTTTGTAAGCTCAATCTTATCTTATTTTTTTCACCAAATTGTTCTGTCAAAGCGCTTAAGGTTTGCTTTTCGAAATCATAACTCCAAATATCAAATTTAGATTGAATTAGCACTTGTTTTTCTTCTTCTAACCAACCAATAATTCCAAGTGGAGTAGGTGTTTGAGCCATGCCATTTACATCTTCTAACCAATCCACTTTTTGACTACAAGTGATACAAAAATCTTTGTTGGTTTGCAGATTTAGGAAATAGTATTGTAAATCTTTGTCATTGAACCAAATGGCTGATTTTCCATCAGTAGAAAGTTCAACGCTTTCGATAATTGCTTTTTTGATAAGTTGAATTTCACCCGTTTGGATATTTACGCTATATGCATCTTTTTTATTTGGATATTCCCAATTGTAGTTCTTTTGGTATGGTTTTTTCACATAACCAACAGCAAACGCTGCATTCCCATGGTCTAATTTCTGTATTTCCAAGGTGTCTGATTCGAGTATTCTAATGGTTTGGTTTTGTATATTGTAAACTCCAAGTAAAGTACTTTTTTGATCTCTTTCAAGTTCTGCCAATTGTTGTGGTTGAAGTCTATCATCTTGCCAATGCCAAATATCTACATTCACCTTTTCATTTTCCACGAGGGTATCTTTGATTTCTTTTTGTGGTTTATCAGCAATTCCAAAGTAGATTTTTGTTCCGTCGTATGAGAAATTCGGTAAATAATTCTTACTGATTGATTGTGTTTTCGAAAAATTTGGATTGATCGAATCTATTAATAAGTTCAACTTTTTATTTGTCAAATCTGCGTGATAGAGTTGGTAGACCTTATTTTTGGCAGTATCTAGCGAAGCTGTAAACGTTATTTCATTACCGCTTTGATTAAACTGGATGGATGAAACAGCATTAAATTTTGTTGGAATTTGCCATAATGCTTCATTTTTTGTGGTGTTGCCTACATAAATTTGCAAGGTATCAAGTTTGTCTTTTTTATGGGTGATAAAGGCATAAGCATTTCCCTTGTTTGGAAAGTAGATTTGTTTTACATCTTTCTTTCTGTACTTAAGGATTTCATTTGGTTCATAAATTACCAAAATATTTCCGTCAGATTCATATTTTTTTTCTTCAACTTCTTTCTTTTTGAAAAGTCTCTTTTTCTTTTTAGTAACTGGCAATTTGTTTCCATCAACAATGTAGGACATCCAACTGGTTTCAGGAGAAACATTGAAGGATTTTAGTTTTTCAATTTTGGTTATTTTCTTGGTTTCAAAAAAGTAGATTCCCAAACTGTCTTTTGGCCATTTTTCTTTTTTAATGCTTTTTAATTCACAGTTTCTCAACGTGTCAAATCCTGGCGTGATTTTGAAAGCAACATATTTTTGATCTCCAGAAATCAGTGGATTTACAGCTCTAAAAATCGAATCTTTTGCTCCTGTTTGGTTGTTTACAATGTATAAATATCCATCACCACGATGAGGTTTGATTGTATATACAGAGAATTTTCCATCAGCAGAAATTTTGGTGTCTCCAATCTTTTTCCAACCATTGTAAACAGTGTGGTCAATTACTTTTTTTTGTGCAATTGACATGAAAGGCAAAAACAATAGAAGGGAAAAAATAAATTTCATCGAGAATGATTTTGAATTGATGTTAAAATTAACAGAATTGTTTAGAAACAAAAAATCCCTCCAACAATTTGCTAAAGGGATTCAAGTTTATTTGATTTTCTTACAAGATTAACATAGCGTCACCGTAAGAATAGAATTTGTATTTTTCTTTGATGGCAGTTGTGTATGCTTCCATCATCAAATCATGACCACAAAATGCTGAAATCATCATCAATAAAGTGGATAACGGTGTGTGAAAATTTGTCACCAAACAATCAGCAATACTGAAATCGTAAGGAGGAAAAATGAATTTATTTGTCCAACCATCAAATGGTTTCAACAA
>JBFYPS010000320.1:0-12474 GCA_041303135.1 Crocinitomicaceae bacterium
CTTCTGTCTTCTCCAAATATTCCTTTTTAACCAACTGACGACCTTTGATTTTCCAACTAAAAACACCCAAACCTAGTTTTCTTCCAATCCAATAATTCACATTGTCACCCAAAATTGCAGCAACAACGAGAAGTCCAAGTAATAAAAATACACTCAATTGTCCAGGTTCACCTGTTGCTGTTGGTGCCGCAAAAAGACCTGCGGTAAAAAGCAAAGAATCACCTGGCAAAAAAGGCATTAC
Source organism: Crocinitomicaceae bacterium (assembly GCA_041303135.1). Taxonomy (GTDB): domain Bacteria; phylum Bacteroidota; class Bacteroidia; order Flavobacteriales_D; family Crocinitomicaceae; genus JAQVCM01. The sequence goes on from JBFYPS010000320.1 coordinate 242, forward strand.
AACCAATCCTGTTTCGATAAAAATTACAAGAAAAAGTACTACATAAATTGAATTCGAATAATTTTCGACTATCCAATTAAAATCTAAATGAAAAAGGTGTTGAAATAATTCTACCATAAAAATTGATTTAGTTTAGAAGATTAGTTTTCTGCAAATTGATCCATCCAAGCAGTAATTCCGCCTTCAAGTACAACAAGATTTGATTGATTAAATTCAGTTTCCAATAAATTTGCCAAAGCTTCAGCGCGCTTTCCACTGTTGCACATCAAAATAATTTGTTGGTCAGCAGGAAAATCGTTTAAATGGGAACAAACCTCATCCATAGGGATATGTTTAGAAGGAATAGAAACAGCTTCGCGCTCATAGTTTTCTCTGATGTCCAGTAAAAAAAGATTCGCTTTGCTATCCAATTTTTGCTTCAAATCAGTCACCGAAATAAAATGCATATCAATTTGTTTTTGGGCAAAGATAGTTATTTTGATATTAAGACAGTAGACTATGGATATCAGACAATAGACTTTAGACATCATAACCTTGACTTTAGACATCTTAAATCTAAAAAAAACATGACCTTTGCAACTACAAAAAGACAAAATTAAATATCTGTTCAAAAGTGACATTTTTGATTTTGACTTGTTGCTTCTTTTGAACGCTATTCTTTAGGTTCTACGAATACTTTGAAGCGGAGAATTGTTGTTTTTTTCTTAGCGTTGGAAGAAATTATGACATTTCTATCTTGCGCATAATACTTTCCTTTGGTATCAAACTTGACAAGAACGGAATCAGTTTGCCCAGGTTGGATTTCGTTGGTTGGGAAAATCAATTCTGTACAATGGCATTCAACTTCATAAGAATTAATTTTCAGGGGAGCATTTCCGGTGTTGGTGAATACATAGTAATGACTCAATTGTTCACCTTCGTTCGCTTTAGGAAACTTGTGTGTTTTTTGTTTAAACGAAAATTCCGCCACTTGACTAAAGCCAAGGGCGGAACTTAAAATTATAATGATTGTCAGTAAAGACTTCATTTTAGTTATTTGGAGCACCAGCGTTGTTTACAGGAGAAGCACCTTCTGGAGCTGGAGCAACATTTCCTTTGATACGAATCACTTTATTAGGCTCATTTACAGCGTTTGAAGTAATTGTGACATTTTTATTGATAGCACCTGCTCTTTTAGTATCATATTTCACAGAAATCACACCTTTAGCACCTGGAGCGATAGGCTCTTTTGGCCAAGACGGAACAGTACAACCGCAAGAACCTTGAGCTTTAGAAATAATCAATGGAGCATTTCCAGTGTTAGTAAACTCGAAAGTACAAGTTCCATTTGCACCATTTTTAATGTTTCCGTAATCATGAACTTCTTTGCTAAAGTCAATTTTTGCTCCGTTTTCGATTTGCGCAGCTACTTTGTTTGAAATCATTGCAGTTGCAACAAACATAATTGATAAAACTAAACTCTTCATCTTTTCTATTTTTAAGTCTATTTATAATTTCTTTGAATCAAAGATATAACTCTTTTCTGAAAGTAAAATGTATTTAACACATCATTAACGATATGAAATTTCGATCAAAAAAAAATCCGCTTCAAAAAGTGAAACGGATTTAAAATTCTTAATCTTTTATCTTAATGACTTGGAGCACCAGATGTATTAACAGGTGAAGCGCCTTCAACTGGTGGAGCAACATTTCCTTTGATTGTCAAAACTTTTGATGATTCAGCAGCATTTGATGTCAAGGTAACTGTTTTTGTAAATTCACCTGTTCTTTTAGTGTCATATTTTACAGTGATTTCACCTTTAGCACCTGGTGCAATTGGCTCTTTTGGCCAAGTTGGAACAGTACAACCACAAGAACCTTGTGCATTTGAAATAATCAATGGTGCATTACCTGTATTTGTAAATTCAAAAGTACAAGTTCCGTTTGCTCCATTTTTGATATTTCCATAATCATGTACTTCTTTTTTGAAATCCATTTTTGCTCCTGATTGAGCTTTTGCTTGATTTGAAATCATTGCAACCGCAACGAACATGATTGATAACATTACACTTTTCATAGTATTTATTTTATTTAGTTTCTAATTTTATTCAAAGATGGAAAAACTTTGCTTAATTTGAATTGTATTTAACAAAATGTTAACTCAGTTATTTTTTTGAGTTCTTTTTATTCTGAAATTCAATCATTTCGTCAAGTGACATTCCAATCAATTTGATTCTAGTTGTAATATTTTCTCGCGTGTCTTTATCTAATTTCGGCATCGCTAATATCTTTTCATAGTATTTTTTAGCATTTGCTACATCATTCAACATAAAATCGTAAGTTGTGGCGACACTATATAAAACATCCTTTTTTCCTTTATATTTAGGATATTCCCTCAATAAAGTATCTGCAATCTCCACTGATTTTACGTACAATTTTTGCTGAATATACAATTGATGAACCTTATCCAAACATTCAGCTGCAAATTGATCTTTTGGATAAAAATGATAGAATGATAAATGCGCATCGATTGTTTTTTGAATGGCATCATTAGGAACACTCTCGATTTGGTTATTCATGACCTGTTGATAGTAGATTTTTAAACTATCATCAATCATCTGAATGTCAGATTTCAATTTTTCTACTGTAGGTGTTCCGTCAGAATTTTCAGTTTTGGTTCCTGCGCAACTGGCAAAAATGATTGAAACCAAAAGAAAAGCAAGCAATTTATACATAACGAATTTAATTTATCTACCTTTTTTAACTGCAGGAAATTTCATTTTATAATCCACTAAAATTTCACCTTTTGAAATATTTGATAGTTTTTTGGTCAACAATTTTCTTTTTAGAACGGACAAATGATCGGTGAATAAAATTCCTTCGATGTGATCATATTCATGTTGGATGATTCTTGCTTTGTAGCCATCAAAAGACTCTTCGTGAAAGTTCCAATTTTCATCATAGTATGAAATGAATATCGTCTCATGGCGATATACCTCTTCTCTAATCTTCGGTATGCTGAGGCAACCTTCGTTGAACCCCCATTCATCCCCTTTTTCTTCTGAAATAATAGGATTGATGAAAACTTTTTTAAATCCATCCATACCAACAGCCATCGGATCTGGATCCTCGTCATCCTCGTCTGCAAAAGGACTTCCATCAACGACAAACAAACGAATTGAACGCCCAATCTGAGGAGCTGCTAAACCAACGCCAGATGCATTGTACATCGTTTCAAACATGTCGTCAATCAATTGATCCAATCCTGGATAATCTTTGTCTATCTCCTCAGCTTCTTTTTTAAGAACTGGATCTCCGTATGCTACAATCGGTAAAATCATTTTAATATATTGAACTACAAAATTACAAATTATTGAATTACGAACTAGAGAATTAGGAATGTTTGACAACTTGTTGAAAATTTTACGCAAGCAAATCTGAAATTTTGCAATTCCTTTTCATTCCTTATTGCTACTTTTGTGAAACTATTTTTGAATTTTATGGAAAGCGCATTGCATCAAGAAGCCACATTAGAACAAGCTGTTGAATTGGGATTACGTCCCGAAGAATTTGAAATGATCAAGGAAATCCTTGGTCGTACACCAAATTTCACCGAAACGAGTGTCTATTCTGTGATGTGGTCTGAACATTGCTCCTATAAAAATTCAATTTTTTGGCTCAAACAATTACCGAAAGATGGTCCACACATGCTTGTTAAAGCTGGTGAGGAAAATGCTGGATTGGTAGATTTGGGTGATGGAATTGGATGTGTGTTCAAAATTGAATCGCACAACCACCCAAGTGCGTTAGAGCCATATCAAGGTGCTGCAACAGGAGTTGGAGGAATCAACCGTGATATTTTCACGATGGGCGCTCGACCAATTGCTCAATTGAATTCATTGCGTTTTGGTGATATTTCACAAGACCGAACAAAATGGTTGGTAAAAGGTGTTGTCAAAGGTATTTCTCATTATGGAAATGCATTTGGAATTCCAACAGTTGGCGGAGAAGTGTTTTTTGACAAATCGTACAATCAAAATCCCTTGGTGAATGCATTTTCTGCAGGAATCATCGATACAAAAAAAGTTATTTCTGCAAAAGCTAAAGGTCCAGGAAATCCAGTTTATATCGTTGGCGCTGCTACAGGTAAAGACGGTATCGCAGGTGCTGCATTTGCATCTAAAGATATTACAGAAGAATCAGCATCTGATTTGCCATCTGTTCAAGTTGGAGATCCATTTTTGGAAAAACTATTGTTGGAAGCAACAATGGAATTAGCCGAAACAAATGCGATTGTTGGAATGCAAGACATGGGAGCAGCTGGAATCACTTGTTCGACAAATGAAATGAGTGCTGGCGGAGGTGTTGGAATGGATATTCACTTAGATAAAGTTCCTACACGACAAGAAAATATGTTGCCGTATGAGATTTTACTATCTGAATCTCAAGAACGCATGTTGGTTGTGGTTAGAAAAGGAGAAGAAAGTGTTGTAAAAGCGATTTTTGATAAATGGGATTTACATGCTGAGGAAATTGGTGTTGTTACAGAAACAGGAAGAGTTCGCTATTTTATGAATGGTGAAATCGTTGGTGATGTACCCGCTGAATCATTAGTACTTGGTGGTGGAGCTCCTCAAAATCAAAGAGAATACAAAGAACCAGCTTATTACCAAGAATATAAAAAATTCAATATAGAACAAGTTGAACAACCAGAAGATTTGAAGGAAGTAGCATTATTCTTATTGCAAAATCCGAATATCGCTTCTAAGAAATGGGTTTATGAGCAATATGACTCAATGGTTGGAACCAAAACAATGACAACCAATCGTCCCTCAGATGCAGCTGTTGTAAACATCAAAGGTTCAAACCGCGCTTTGGCAATGACAGTTGACTGTAACTCAAGATACGTAAACGCTGACCCTGAAATTGGAACAATGATTGCCGTTTCAGAGGCAGCAAGAAATATTGTTTGTGCTGGAGGAAATCCGAGCGCAATCACCAATTGTTTGAATTTTGGAAATCCATATAATCCTGAATCTTACTGGCAATTTGTAGGTGCAATAAAGGGGATGTCAAAAGCTTGCTTGAAGTTTGAAACACCGGTAACAGGTGGAAATGTTTCATTCTACAATCAATCAGTTGTGAATGGTGTTGAAACCCCTGTTTTTCCTACTCCAACAATCGGTATGATTGGGTTGGTAGATGACAAAGAAAAAATCATGACCCTTGACTTCAAACAAAAAGGTGATTTAATTTTCATTTTGGGTGAAAATGTAGATTGTATCAGTTCATCTGAATATTTGGCCTCATACCACAACATTCAAGCTTCTCCAGCGCCACATTTTGACTTGGAAAAAGAATTTGAATTGCAAGAAACATTGAAAGGCTTGATTCAAAATCAAATGATCAATGCCGCTCACGATTGTGCAGATGGAGGATTATTCATTACGTTGGCTGAAATGTCATTTCCTCGAGGTCTTGGATTTGATATTGTTACAGATTCTGAAGTACGTGAAGACGCTTTCCTATTTGGTGAAGCACAAAGTCGCGTTGTTGTTACAGTAAGCGAAGAACAAGAAGAAGCATTCATCGAATTTATGATGTCGACAAATGTGACGTACACACTACTTGGGCACGTGACAAAAGGCAAATTCATGATTGATGAAGAACATTATGGATTCTGCGCCGAGGCAAAAGACATTTACGACAATGCTTTAGAAACGTATTTGGAAAAATAAGTCAAACTCACTGAAATTAAAAAATCTAAATTATCTAGGTTAGGTAACTCGATCCATATAATTTTGGCAAGTAAGGATCTCTTCTCTGAAAAAGATTAAATCCAAGTTGAAAGTTCTCATCAACTTGATTTATTAGATGTTGAATGTAATATGGAAATTGATCCAAAGCAAGCTTCTTAACATGATAAAAGGTTTTATTTCCTTCAACATTAACATACAGAATACCTGCATCTTCTAGAATTCTAAGATGTTCAGAAATGGTTGATTGCGAGAGTTGAACATAAAATTTAATATCTGTAGCATGTAATCTTTTATGCTTTAATATGTTTTCAACAATCGCTAATCTTGCTGGATGTGCAAGTGCTTTGAAAAGTTTCGCGAGTTCAATGTGTTCACGTGAGTGAATATGGTTTTTTGTGCTGCCCATAGGATTAATTATTAAAAAATAGTAATCTAAGATAGTAAATAATATTCGATCTTGCAAAATTTGCGGTGATTTTTTTTGCTTCTTATTGCAATTTCGCAATATTGCGATAAGCCTATTATAGTTTAAAATGTGGATTCCTCAGTACTTCCAATTTTTGATTTTCAATTAAAGTTGCTTGCCCCCAAAAGATCTATGAAAACAAATGGACTTGCAGTTATTATTTACAAAAAGAAAGTAATAGACCTATGAAAATTGTCAATATTGGCTGGTCTATTTTCAACAACAAACTGAAAGTTTGACATAACAATGTAATTGATGAGAAATAAAATTAAACAATCAATTTTACCTTCAAACAAATAAATTCAAATATTTCTCCTGATTTGCCAAAACGGAATATGCTTCATCTATGCGTTTTTTTCCAGCTTTTCCAATTTGCATACGCAAGTTTCGGTCTCGTATTAATTTTTCTAATACGTCATACCATTCTTCTTGTGTTTCAACTAAAAAACCATTGATTTCGTCTTGAACAATGGTTGAATTGACACCAACTGGAGACATGATAGTTGGTATTTCCAAAGCCATGTATTGCAAACCTTTAAAACCACATTTTCCTTCAGACCAAATATCTTTTTTCAAAGGCATTACACCAATATTTATTTTCGCTAAATCTTCAATTTCCGTCTCTTTGTTCCATTTCACAAACTTCAAAGATTTCAAGTCATATTCATTGGATTGATTTGAAATTACCAAAAAAGTAAAAGTGTATTTTTGTTCTAACTTCTTCAAAACGGGTACTATTTCATCCAAATAATGCATTGTGGTATGTGTACCTGTCCAACCAATTGTCAAATCCTTTGATTGGTGATCGGTCATAATATTGTGGTGATACTCAGTATCGATTGTTGTTGGTACAATTTGAACCTTAGAATTAAATTGTTTTGCATAATCAGCCAAATAGGCATTTCCTGCAGTGATTTGACTTGCCCACTTCATACAATAGCGAACTTTCCAATAGGCTTTCAAACGATGAAATTTCGCATTTGATTCACTGTAATTTGGTAACCAAATTGCGTCATCAAAATCATAGATATATTTTCTTCGCAATACTTTGGCAATAATCCATTCAAAAATTGGTGGACCGATGTGTGCAGCTTCACGATGTATGAAAATATAATCCGCCTTGTGAAGCTTGAACAAAAGAGCAAAACGGCGCACAAAACTCATCAAAATACCCCATGCTTTTTTGAAAACTTTACCCTCACCATAAAGGGTTTTCCATGTGGATTGATTGATAAAAGGATAAATTTCAACTTCAAAATCATTCGCTTCCAAAAAATCAAAATACTGCTCAAAGCGAAAACGTTGAGATGGTGCTTCTTGATGTGGATAAGGAACGATGAAATATATCTTTTTGCTCATATTGGAGTGATGTATTGCAAAAATAAGTTTTAATCCTGCTTTTGCAGAACGTTTTTATAGACTTTTAAATAACGACTAACTCCTTGTTTTAAAGAGAAAAAATCTTCAGCTCCGAATTGGATATTAGCTTTATCATAAACAATTTCAGAATTAATATTCTTTTGATAGCTAGCAAAATCCAAAGTTTCAATAACTGAACCTGATTTATATTTTTTCACAACAAAATCAGTATCACCCACTCCAGCATTGCAAACTAATGGAATTCCCATTGCCATGATTTCACCTTGCTTGGTAGGCGAGGAAGCTTTTTTGGAAAAAGTTGGCCTGATAAAAAATATCGATTGATTAAATAACGAAATATATAAAGGCACTTCTTTATGCAAACAAGAAACAACTTTGATTTTGTTTGTATCTATTCTTTTTTGTTTAGCAAGTTCTAAAATTGTTTCTGGATTTTCACCAGAAACAAAAAGCATTTTTGCGGATAAATTATTCTGTGATAAAACTTGAAAGTAATCCAACATTTCAGACAACATATACCAGGTTCCAATTGAGCCGACATATCCCAAGACAAAATCTTCATCGGAATATCCCAATATTCCCCTCAAGGACTTTACTGATTCAAAATCAATACTTTTAGGTTCAAACAAATCCAAATCAACACAGCAAGGTATCACTTCAATCTTCAAATCTGACGATCTCAACGAATCCCAACTTTCAATTTCTTCCTTTCCATTATATGTCAATGAAACAATATGGTCTGCCTGCTGAAAATATTGAATTTCTTTCCTCTTAAAATAATTATAAACCACTTTCAAAACTGGATTTTTCAAGCTCCAAATTCCACCTTCAATACGCTCATCTGCCCAGAAACCACGCATATCGAAAATAAATTTGACTCCAAATTTTCTCTTCATCGCCATTCCGACCATTGCTGAAAGATAACTGCGACAATGAGTAATTGAAAAATGATTGGTTTTGTGTAATTTGTATGCCAATCGATGCATTCTTGTAACATCGTAAATTGTTGACAATAGTGGCGGCTTTTTGGTGTATTTTAATGGATGCCAAACAATTCCAGACTCATCACAAATTGCCTGTATATGTGCGCGGTGCGTTTCAAATCTTTCTTCTTTTTCAAAACTGATGATGTGGAATTTAAATCCTTCTGCTGTTAAGCCCTTTAAATAAGGTAAAACCTGAGATTGACCCAATGGATCAGTCATTCCATCATAAGAAATGTAAAGAACTGTTTTTGTCATGTTTTTTAATTGATTTTTCAATTCATCCATTTCTCGTACCACATCTGAAACATCAGTAAATACCAAATTTTAAGACCAAATTCCTTTTTACCAGCAAAAAACTGATCTCGGATATTGATCACATACTTTGTATTAAAGATATTTTGTGAGGTAATTCTATTTTCGTCCAAGAAATACATCACTTGCTCCTTCAAATCATTCATCATCCAATTTTCAAACGGAATCGCAAATCCCATTTTTGGACGGTCCATCATTTCTTTCGGAATGTATTGATAAACTATTTCCCGTAAAATATGCTTTTTGATTCCATTATGGTATTTATAATCATCCGGCAATTTGGCAGCCCATTCGATTACATTGTGATCTAAAAATGGTTCACGACCTTCTAGACTTGATGTCATTGAAGCACGATCCACTTTTTGCAGAATATCATCCACCAAATAGGTTTGATAGTCAATCGCCATCATGAATGCCAATGGAGAATGAAATTCACTTTTCAGTTCCTTGCTAAAATAAGCTGTTGAAAGAGAATGAATCGGATTTTTCATCACTTCCTGAATCTGCGTTTCATCAAACTGTTGACTCAAGCTCAACATAATTTGCTCAGGAGAAGGATTTCGCAATATTCCTTTCAACTTCTCGTATCGATTTGCAAAATTGTACTTGTTCTTCAAAACGGGAATTGAATTCGCGGGAATCAAATTCATCATACCTGCAACTGAATTTCTAACAAAACCAGGCATAGCATTGATCTTTCCACCAAATTTCATCAAATAATCGTAGCGATTATATCCAGCAAAAACCTCATCTCCAGCATCAGCACTGAGCGCTACTGTTACTTCCTTTCTAGCCATTTGACAAACCAAACTCGTTGGAATCGCACTGCTATCACCGAAAGGTTCATCGTAGAAAAATGGAATATTGGTTATAAAATCGATTGCTTCTTTTTGTGTACATTCAAATTCGTGGTGATCTGTTCCTAACAATTTGGCGACATCTTTGGCATACGGCGCCTCATTTAAACCTATATCAGGCACAGCAATCGTGTAAGTTTTCAGTTTTTCAGTTCTGTCTTTTTGTAACAAAGCGGTGATTGAAGCACTGTCATAACCTCCGCTCAAAAAAACGCCTACGGGCACATCTGCAACCATTCTGTATTCGGCTGCTTTGGTAATAACTTTTTCTGTTTCAATTTTAGCTTCCTGAAAACTCAAATCCATTTTCGGCTGATTGTAAGCATCATAAACAGACCAATATTTTTCGGTCGCAGGCATTTTTTCTAATTTCTCTTTTAAAGAAAAAGTCAGAATATGACCCGGTTCTAATTTTTGCGTATAGTTAAAAATACAATGTGGTGTCGGAACATTTCCATATTGCATAAAAGCTGCAACGGCGGGCAAATTAATTTCTTTTACAAAATTTGGATGCTGATGAAAAGCTTTCAATTCAGATGAAAACATAAACAAACCGTCTTTGTAATAATAGAAAAAAGGCTTCACTCCTGCTCTATCTCTGGCACAAAAAACGTTTTGAGATTTGGTGTCAAAAATGACGAAGGCAAACATTCCAACAAACTTATGAAGACATGCCTTTCCCCATTGGGCATAAGCATGCAAAATCATTTCTGTATCTGAATCACTTTTAAATGAATGTCCTAACTGACTCAATTCGGCTTTGATTTCCTGGTAATTATAAATTTCACCATTGAAACAGATCCAGAAATTTTCAAATTGCATGGGTTGCGTTCCGTTTTCAGTCAAATCAATGATGGCAAGACGTCGATGCCCGAAACCTAATTGATAATTATTTTCCTGAAAAAATTGAGAACTCCCGCCATCTGGACCTCTGTGAATCATAGTATCACGCATCTGATCCAAAACTGATTCTGAAGTCAATTGATTAAAATCAACAAAACCTGTAATTGCACACATGAAACAAAGATAATTGAATTCAGGAGAAAAAATTAATCAAATGGAAATTTGTTAAAATTTAAACTTTTACCAACTTTGCATTTTACAGAAATAAGCAAAAAGTTTATTTATTTTCCTCTTAACTTCCGTCTGATTTTACTCAGTTTAGAAATCACATTGATATAAGATTTATAGTTTGTATGCTTTACACCAGGAGAATTCATGTATTTTTCAAATTCCTCTTCAGTCATTTCAAGTTTTTTTATAAAAAAAGTCTTGTCTTCTTCAAAATCTTCTGGTTTGTATGGCGAAACTTTCATTTCTTCCAAGGCTTTTTCTCTCGAGATTTGACCTGAGTTTATCAAAGTAGAAAGGTGTGAAACACGTTTATCTATTCCAAATTTCTTAACTAAAATATGACCTTGATAAAATTTGGTATATACATTTTCGTAATGTTTTCCACCATAATCTCGCCATCCTAATTTTTCAATCAATAGTTTTTTAACTTCCTGCTTATTGTATTCAATAAAATCTAATGGATAAACCATTTGGATTTTTTTGACTTTTTTAAAATACCAAAATTTCAAAGGTCCTAGCAAAGGAAAAGTCTTAAGCTTAACAGTTCCAAATTTTTGATGTATATCTTTGATGTTTAAAGTATCCAATTTGTAATGGGTAAAGTTGTCTGGCATCCAACCTTCTGTAACTGTATTATGACCAGACAAAATATACTTGACACCAAATTTTTGAGCCATGCGATATAAAATTGCCACAAAAGCGTTATCGAAAGGCAAATCAATATCTAAAACATTTGCATTTATAAATGATTTTTGCAAATCGCGCATCTCTTCCCAATCTATCACATAAGAGAATAAATCATAGTCAAGATTTCCAAGAATTTGTTCGATATTCTTAACCGCTAACTCACTATTCCAGCCATTATCAACATGTATAATCAATGGTCGAAGATTCCATTCTTTTACTAAATATGCAACATAACTGCTATCCACACCGCCGCTAACACCAACGATGCAATCATACTTTTTATTTTTAGCTGAATTTTTAACATTCTGTATTAATTCCTCTAATTTTTCTTTTCCTTTTTCGCCTTTAAAAACTGTTCTTGCTTGTAGATTTTCATAAATAGTGCAAATCGAACAAACTCCGGACTCATTAAATTCTATGTCAGGATAAACCACATTGTCATAAATACAACGTGTACAAGCTTGAAAAACTGGACTATTATCTTGATCTAAAATTTTACTATTATCCACTAATTTATTATTATTCAAAGCAAAAAAATAAATGCTAAAAGATACATTTTTAAGAAAAACGCTTGTAAAGATACTACTATTCGTTATTTTTTTAAACAATTCCAAAATTTATGTAAAGAAAATACTTTTATCATTAGATTTGATAAAAATAAGGTTTGATGATTGTTATTATTGATTATAAAATGGGGAATTTAGGTTCTATTTCTAATATCATAAAAAAGATA
>JBFYPS010000321.1:0-8684 GCA_041303135.1 Crocinitomicaceae bacterium
GGAGGTTTCACTTTTACTGGTCTGGGACCTATATTTCGTTGATACCTGCCTCTATAGCCTTTTCCATATCTATGTCTATGATTTCGAAATTGTCCGTAAGGATTATGACCATGATAATGATTTAAAACTACTTTGTAGCCGCCATACAAATCATAATTTCTACAACGATATGGCAAGTACGTTCTTCTGATCCAAACACCGTTATAGAGATAGATAAACATGTTTGAGTTGATGTCATAATATACTTCTATGTCCGGGAGATAGTAGTATTGCACATCTGTATATCCAACAGGGCCCCAATTGGGTGCGGTACCTATTTTTACACTGACCTTTACTTGCGATTGTACAGTGAAAGCTAAAGTTAAGGAAAAAATAAAAATTATTTGCTTTAAAAATTTCAATTTGAATTTATTTGAAAGTGAAAGTTTTTTCACTCATTCAAAATTGATGATTTTAGTTGGCGTTTTTATTATGAAACTTTTCAAAAAACTTACACAATTCTCACAAATTCACCTTATAAACATCCGTTTTATTTCGTCTGATGTTTTTGGCTTCAAATCCGCCCGCTTCAGGGATTTTTTCCATCAGTGAAAATACTTTACAACTGACTGGTAGACTTTTGAAAATGAGCGTAAATCGGAAAAAACCGTCTTGCATTACGATTGTCCATTCTGGCGCGAGTGAAATGCCATCCCAAAACATCAATTGGATTTCGGAGCCATCTTCTGTCACTAAATAAGTAGTTTTCCAAATGCGCATACCCATGCCGCGCTCACAAGGAATGGCGCAATGAACAATCACTTGCTTTTCCTCGAAAACCATCGGTTTTACTTTGACTTTGATTTTTTTCTTGGGCGCTACAATTGTTGGCATTGCATCATATTTAATGGAATCACAAAGATACAACTTTAGATGTGAACCATTTTTTGCAATAGGTTATTTACATTTATTTGTCTATTCCTTGATGAAATTTTTCAACACCATTTGAGTGGGAGATTTGATTTTGAGGGTGTAAAGTCCACTTTGCAAATCACTTATTTGCACCGAATAATTCCAAGAACCAGGTTGACATTCAAATATTTCATTTTTCACAACTTGTCCCAAAGAATTGATGATTTCAATTTCAAGTTTATTTTGTGTCAGTTGAGAAAAATGAACGTTCAACAAATTTTTAGCTGGATTTGGATACAAGCCGAAAACAATTATGTTTTCTAGGTTTTCTACAAGGGTAAAATCTGCTGTTCTCGGGCACAATGGAGGAAGCAATGCATAGATATCATTTCTTGCTTGGGAAACACTTGATGTAGTAATTAATTCACTTGTTCCTTGCAGCGAATAGTATGAGTTTGCCCATGAATTGTTTGTGTTTATGCCGTCTATTGTACTTACAAAAAACCAGTCTGATTGAACTCTATTTTGATTGAAATCTACAATCATATATCCATGTTTTGACAAATCCACCCATTTAATATGGGGATTTGCGGCTTTTATAGCAACTTCTCCAACAAAACTTACAGAAGAAAGGGCTTCTAAAGCAGGAGAAGTTACACTTGGAGTCACAAATTCCACCCCAGCATTGCCATTATCTGTTGGTAAATTTGATGCCCAAGAGGTATGTATGTCTCCAGTTAAAACTACAGTATTTTCTATGTTTTGAGAAACTATGTGATCTAGAATTTGACTTCTTTCAGCAGGATATCCATCCCATTGATCCATGTTTACAGCCACTCCGAAGACTTCAAGCGGAGCAACCATAATTTGTTGGGCTATCACTTTGTAGGTCGCTGTGCTAGAATCTAATTTATTGATAAGCCAATCGTGTTGTTGGGTTCCCAAAATGGTTCTTGTTGAGCTATTTAATTGTGGATTGGCCGCCGTTAATTGTTCATTTCTTCCTTTGATTCTGGTATCAAGTAGAATTAAATCAACAAGGTTTCCGTAAGAAATTTTTCTAAAAATTTCGAATTGACCTTGCGCATTATTGTCTCTAATTGGAATCCATTCAAAGTAAGCTTGTTTTGAAACTGCCGTTCTTGTTGCCCAACTTCCTTCTGTTGCAGAAGTATGATTTTCAGCTCCTCCAGTCCAAGCATCATTTGCAAATTCATGATCATCCCAAATAAAGTACCAAGGAAAATTTTGATGAAGTTTTCTTAGCTGAGCATCAAGTCGGTAAATGGAATGACGCATTCTGTAGTCTTCCAAACTTACAATTTCATTGGAAGGTTCAAAAAATCGATCTGTTTGTGGATTTGGAGCATATCCACCTGTTTCATATTCATAAAAATAGTCACCAAGACAAATTACAGCATCAAAATCCTTTCTTTCGTTCAAAGCTCCATAGGCATTGAAGAAACCAGCTTCTAAATTTGCACAAGAAACTACTGCAAAACGCAAACTGTCTTGCATCAAATTTGGATTGGGAGTCGTTCTGGTTCTACCTTGAATGCTAGCTTGTCCTTCAGAATAGAATTCATAGTAGTACCACGTGTTTGGTTCTAGTTCTTGAACATCAATTTTTACAGTATAATCTCTTTCAATGGTCGTGATTAAACTTCCTGTTTGAATAACTTGTGTCATACCTGTGTCTTTCGCTACTTTCCAAGTAACTAAAACAGGTTGTTGATCTGAAATAGAGGGTGTCACTCTTGTCCATATAATAACACGGTCATGCAAGGCATCGCCTGAAGCAACACCATGATAAAATGGTTTCATACAAGGCTCCGGTAAAATGCTTTTAGGAATTTGAGCATGACAATCAAAAAGTAATAATGTTATTGCAATGACAAAAAGCGTTTTCGTAAACATAATTTTGATATTAGTTCTTTGATTAAAATAAAGGGGATTTTATTTTTTAGAAAATTGCATGTGCTTTGGTTGACCGCCTATTTCTACTTGTAAAATGTACAATCCTGCTTCAAAATGAGTTAAGTCCAATTTTGAAATTTTGGCATTCAAATTTCCATTTTGGATTATTTTTCCATTTAAATCCAATATTTGGTAGCGTGAACCCAAATTTTGATTCTCCAAGATCACGGTTAACTCATTTTCTGTAGGATTTGGGTAAATAAGAAATTCTTGGTTTTGTGCGACAGTTTGTATAGAATTGATTCCAACGTTTATTTCTTCTGAAGTAACCGAACAACCATTTACATCGGTAATTGTGACAGAATAATTACCATTTTCCGAAGGTTGAAAAACTTGACCATTGGCACCAATAATAGGAACTCCATCTAAGTTCCATTGATAGAAATTAGCAGTACTATTTGGTAAATTAGCTTCCAAAGTGCCAGCAATTGGTTGTGAAATAGTTGGTATTTCCAAATCAATAACAGTAATAGTAAATACAGATATTTCTTCTTCTTGTGTAAAAAGATCTTTGACTGATAATGTATATTGCGTTGTACTAGTTGGATTTAATGTGATTTCTTCGCCTGTTTGGGTCGTCGTTCCAATCCATTGAATTAATAGACTGTCTGAACCACCAGTAAAAATTGCTTGTAGATCAACTGAATCGCCCGTACATATGGAAATGTTAGGTTGAGGTTGTAGTTCAATGTCTTTTTTGAAAATGGTAAATTCATCGCCAATTATTCCATTTGTTTTTAAGTATTTAGCGTCTAATCTATTTCTATTGACATCAATTACCAAAGAACCACATACATCTGCACCTCCATCAGTGTATATCATCGCTGGATGGTTGAGTGCAGGTGCATTTTCTGAACTTCCAGAATTTCCACAAACGATATAAACCGTTCCTTCAGGTGTCGAATTTAAATTGTCTTTCATATATGCATTTCCATCTGCAAACTTTCCATTGGTTGGATTTACAACCATTGTACTCGGATCAAAAGTTGAAGAAACCCCAAAGTGATTGTTCATCAAATAGCTTCTTTCAAATACATGGCTATGTCCATTGATAACTAAATCTACATCGTAGGATTCTAAGAGAGGAACAATTTTTTCTCTCATGGCTTTAATTACCAGTTCATAAGCGTCGTCAGAATCATGTGAACCCTTTGAATATGGGCATTGATGAAAATAGGCAATTGTAAATTTGCGCGTATTTTGTTGTAAATCACTTTCAATCCATGCTTTCATTTGATTAATTCCATCATATGTTAAGGTATAATCAAATACTTCAGAATTAAGAGATAGAAAATGTACATCTCCATAATCGTAAGAATAAAAAACTTCAAGTTGTGATGGAAAACCGCCTGCTTCCGCATATTTTGGTACTTCAACGATGTCATAATATGGACCTTCATGGTCACTCAATGCAATGTTTGCATATGGAATACCCAAAAATGTACTTTCGGACCAAATGATATTGTAATCATGATTTCCTGGTGATGGATAAAATGGAATGTGGTTGAAAGCGTCGCTAAATCCGTTTACATTAAAAACATTGGATTGGTATTCTTCATCCGTTCCATCTTGGTAAGCATTATCACCAAGCCATAACCAAACATCAGTCCCTCTTTCACCAGTGTAGTTCAGATAAGAATTTTTGACATCAACTTGTCCTTGATTTGCTCTACCAAAATCTCCAATGGCCCATATTCTTGTTGGTTTTGCATCGCCAGGAGTTGGATGTGTGGTAAAAGAATATTGTTGTGTTCCGCCAACAATAATTCCGTTTGATGTTCCAACTGCATAATAGTATTTTGTATATGGTTGCAAGTTTTCAATTTTGATGGAATGGTCAACTACATTGTTTTGAATAAACTGCGTTTGTGATAAATTGGTTGAATCCGTACCAAACCAAACTTTGGTATTCGATTGCACGTTTGTTCGCCACATCAATATGATACTTTGATGGGTGTTGCTTTGAAGGTAAGGTCCTCTAATGATATTTTGAGCACCAATTAAAGAAGTAATTGCTAATGATAAAGCGAATAGTAATAGTTTCATAAGTCGTTATTTTAATTTTGATTAAAGTTTGAATCAATGTGATTTTGAATCAAACTCTTTCATCGTTTTCTTATGGCACAAAATTAGAGGCACCCATACTAAAACCGATAAAGAGCAAATTATTTATGTATTAAAAAATAAAGAAAGTATATTAACACTTTTTTGTCTGAACTCCTTGTTAATTAGGTATTTGGTTTTTAGTATTTGACAAATGTTCTTTTCATTTATTTCACAAACATATAATCTGCAATTCATTTGAAATTGACAATAAAACTTTTCTTTTGTGCCTAAAAAATCATGAGAATTGTACCCTTTGTTTTGTTGTTTCCTATCCTTTTAGTTGTTCTTGGTCTTTATGAAAATGGAAGGAATCATCAAAAAAGTGCTGAAAAGGTAAACCAATATTACATCAAAGAACTTTCTGTTTTCCTTAATAGTCTGCAACTCCTACAAGCCAAAGAAGAAAGTTTGATTCATGAAAATCAACTCAAAACTTACTTTTTACAATCAAGGTTAAAATTTAAAAGGGTTGAGTTTTTGTTGAACTACGTTGACAATAAGGAAAGCAAACAAATTAATGGACCAAATATTACGGTAAATAATTATACTTATTTGACTCCCAATAATGAAATTCAACCGCATGGATTACAGGTCATAGAATCTTTGATTTATAATCCAACTTCAAGCTCAAGAGTTGAATTAAAAAAGGAGATTTTGTTGCTGACAAATTTGGTAAGTAATATTTTAAATCGAACAAAACATCAAAAAATTGCCAATGCCAAAGAATACAATATTATCATTTGGGATGCGATTCGATATGAATTATTCAGAATTGAAGCATTGGGAATAACAGGGTTTGATGTACCAGATTCACAAAGTTCTTTGCCTGAAAGCTACGAGGCAATTAATTCTTTAAAAAATGTAATTGAATTTTATGAGCCACAATTTAGAACCATTGATAAGAAAAAGGAATATTTACAAGGCGAAATAATTTTAAAAAATTGTAAGAAATATTTATACAATAACAAATCAGAATTTGATAAATTCGATAGAATTAAATTCATGAAGGAATTTCTTCACCCACTTCAAAAATGGGTTTTTCAGTCGATCAGTATTTTGGAGATTAAATATCCACAAAACGTTCGTCCAGTATCTAATGAAGCAGATTTTTTGTTTTCAGAAAATTTTTACAACAAGTCATTTTTTAACTCAAATTCAAATTCATCGGTTGAAAAATTAGGAGAAAGATTGTTTTATGATAAGCGACTTTCAATAAATGAAACCAGAAATTGCGCAACTTGTCATATTCCCGAAAAAGCTTTTTCGGATGGATTAACAAAAAATCTTTCAATCGATGGAAAAAATCTGTTATTAAGAAATACGCCAACATTATTAAATGCTGTTTTTCAAACCAAACAATTCTATGATTCAAGGGCGGTGAATTTGGAGAAGCAATCTTGGGATGTGATTCACAATCAGGCTGAAATGGGTGGAAATATTTCTAAAATTATTGAAAAATTGAAAATAGATCAAACTTATTTAGATGATTTCAAAAACGCTTTTCCTAACGGTGAAATTGATCAAAATAATATGCTGCATGCAATTGCCTCTTACGTTTCTTCACTCACCAGTATAAATTCTCCTTTTGACCAATATTTTCGAAATGAAAATGCATTTCTTTCTGAAGATGCTAAAAAGGGATTTAATTTATTTGCAGGAAAGGCAAAATGTGCAACTTGTCATTTCTTGCCTCTTTTTAATGGATTGGTTGCTCCCTATTACACTGATACCGAATCTGAAATAATTGGCGTACCTAGCGACAAAATGAAACCACATATTATTGATGCTGATTTAGGAAAGTTTTTATATAGTAGATTGGAATTGCACCAATATGCATTTAAAACCAGTACCGCGCGTAATGTTGAACTCACAGCTCCATACATGCACAATGGGGTTTTTATGACTTTGGACGAATTGTTGGATTTTTACAACAATGGAGGTGGAAAAGGGCAAGGAATGAATCTCCAAACGCAAACGCTTTCTGCTGATTCCTTGAAATTGGATGAAACTGAAATTTTTCAAATCAAACAATTTTTGATTTCGCTAACGGATTCACATTAGATTATTTTTTATTTCCAATCTTAAAGCCTAAAAGTCATTATAAATAGTCTGGTTTTAATCTCAAATTCTTTTTTACTATTTTTGCAACACCAACGATTATGAATATCTTTTGAAAAAATTCCCCAATATACTTCCTGTTTTTCGATTCATTTTGATTCCTTTCGGGACTTTATTCTTTGGAAATTTTGCATTTTCTCAAAAGGAAATTTCGATTTCAAAAACCTCGGAAAGAATTCAAATTGATGGAAAATTTACCGAAAATACTTGGAAAACAGATGTTATAGCAACGGATTTTTCACAAATTACGCCAACGCCTGGAAGCAATCCTTCGCAAAAAACGGAAGTTCGTTTGAGTTACGACGATCATGCCTTGTACATTGCTGTTACTTGCATCGATGAACCACATTTGGCTTCCAAAATTCTTTCCTTGCGGGATGATTTTCATGCGAATATTGACAATTTCAAGCTTTTTATAGACACTTACAACGATGATCAAAATGGTTTCGTTTTTGGCGTCAGCAGCATGGGCGTGCAATACGATGCGAAAATTTACCAAGGCGAAGAAAGTCCTGAGCTGAACATGGTTTGGAACAGCGAAGTGTTGCATACTGAAAATGGATGGCAATTGGAAATCAAAATTCCTTATTCTGCTTTTCGATTTCCGAAAACGGCAGTGCAAAATTGGGGCGTAAACTTTGAACGTTACATCAGTCGCAACCGCGAAGTTTCTTCTTGGAATCCTGTGAAGCCAGATTTTGATAATTACATGGCGCAATGCGGTCAACTGAAAGGTGTAGAAGGAATTGCGCCGCCTTTGAGATTGGCTTTGATGCCGTATCTTTCTGGTTATGTGAGTCATTATCCGTTCAATGATCCAAGTGTTAAAAATGTTTCCCAACAACTCAATGGCGGTATGGACATCAAATTGGGATTGAACGAAGCGTTTACTTTGGACATGACTTTGGTGCCCGATTTTGGTCAAGTGGTTTTTGACAACCAAGTATTGAATTTGAGTCCCTTTGAAATTCAATTCAACGAAAACAGACAATTTTTTACCGAAGGAACAGAATTATTCAATAAATCGGGATTGTTTTACAGTCGAAGAATAGGAATTCAAGCGCCTAGTAGTGTTTTAACGACTTTGTTGAATGAGAATGAAATTCTAAATGAAGTGCCACAATCTTCGCAACTTTACAATGCTTCCAAAATTTCTGGACGCACCAAAAAAGGACTTGGAATTGGTGTTTTCAATGGAATCACCGCGCCGCAAAAAGCCAAAGCTTTCAATTTAACGGACAGCACAACACGTGAAATATTGGTTTCACCACTCACGAATTACAATGTTTTGGTATTGGATCAAAATTTGAAAAACAACAGCAGTATTACGCTTACTAATACGAATGTAACACGTTCAGGGTCATTCTATGATGCGAATGTGACAGGAATTGATAGTAAATTTAACACGAAAGACAATCGTTATTTTATAGGAACTTATGGCGCACTTTCAGGTAAATATTATACCACTAATAAAGAATTTGGTCATACTGCTGGAACATTTTTCGGAAAGCAAACAGGTAATTTTATTTGGACATCGAATTACTATGAAGAATCAGATACTTATGACCCGAACGATTTGGGATTTTTAGGAA
>JBFYPS010000322.1:0-3811 GCA_041303135.1 Crocinitomicaceae bacterium
AAGCGTCGACCAATTCGTTGTTTTCATCTTCCATCACAATGCCATCGGTATTTACGACAGCTTCTTCAATAGTTGGTGAAAATCGCAGCATGGAATGATACGCCTGACAATGCACTCGGTCACACAAACTGAAGCCTTCATTGTCGTGTTTGTGGATGTATTTCAGCGCATAAGTTCTACTCATCAACGCTTGCACTTTGTAGTATTCCAATTCTTTTCCGCCTCCACCTTCAGATTCTACAACGCCACTCAAATAATTGTTCATGTCCACCAAATTCACGATGGTCAAACCTTCAGCTCCTGCGGTGATTTCGATGTCGTTTTTGTATTTTCTTTCTTTGACATTAGGTTCCTTGCACGAAAGTGAAATGGAAAATCCAGCTTTGGTTTCTTGTAGAATGATTTTTTTGAAAGTTCCCAAGGAAATGACACCTTTTTTGAGCTCAATTTGTTGACTGGATTTGTAAATGACATCCACAAATTCGTTGGGCAAGATTGCACCAAACTCTGACGTGTCACCTAAAATCGAATAACTTCCATCGTTATAGGCGAATAAAATACGTTTCACGTCATAGTCACGTAACACACCGATACGCATTTGTTGGGCCATCGAAAAGAAACCTAACGCACTAAATAGAACAATGAAAAGTATTTTCACGTTTGCAAAAATAAAAGATTGATGGGCAACCTGAAGCGCCTTAACGAATAGTTTTCAACAAGGATTGTGCAACTTTTTTGCTTGCGCCACCTCCACCAAGTGAATTTCTCAATAATTCGTAATCTTTCAATACTTTTTCTCGTTTGCTTCCTCCAACTAAAAGCATCGCCAATTCTTCATTGATTTGTGTTGCATTGCATTCATGCTGAATCAATTCACGCACCACTTCTCTGTTCATGATTAAATTTACCAAAGAAATAAATTCAATTTTCACCAATTTTTTGGCGATTGCATATGAAATCGGTGAAGCTTTGTAGCAAACCACTTCAGGTACATTCAACAATGCCGTTTCGAGCGTTGCGGTTCCAGAAGTAACAATTGCCGCTTCGGAGCAACCCAAAATATCGTAAGTCGCACCGTGAATGATTTTCGCATTTCGGCCAACCAAAAGCGGTTCATAAAAAGATTTATCCAAAGATGGCGCACCAGCGATTAGGATTTCGTATCCTTCTAAATCTTTCACCGCATCCAACATGATTGGCAATTTCACGCCTACTTCTTGCTTTCGGCTTCCTGGTAAAACGGCGATAATCGGTTTGTCTCCCAAATTCCATTTTTGACGAAAATCTGACGCAGAAAAAGTCGTTTCGCGGTATTGTTCAATCGCATCTAGCAGCGGATGACCCACATATTCTACTTCGTAATCAAACTTTTCGTAAAATGCTTTTTCAAAAGGTAAAATCGCAAATAAATGATCTACATAACGTTTGATTTTGTGCACGCGATTTTGTTTCCAAGCCCAAATTTGTGGGGAAACGTAGTAATAAACTTTGATATTTCTGGCTTTTGCCCATTCAGCGATTCTCAAATTGAACCCTGGATAATCAATCAAAACGATGGCATCAGGTTGATAAGCTTCGATATCCTTTTTACAAACTTTAATGTTAGAAAGAATGGTTCTTAGATTCATCAATACTTCTACAAATCCCATGAAAGCCAAATCTTTGATGTGTTTGACTGGTTTTCCAGCGATTTTCTCCATCAAATCTCCGCCCCAAAACCTGAAATCGATATTTGGTTCATCAGCCAATAGTGCTTTCATTAAATTTGCACCATGTAAATCACCTGATGCTTCGCCAGCAATCATATAAATTTTCAACGGTTTTTTTTGATTTTCCATCAAGCAAGAAATTTAAAATAAAGAATGGCAAATAAATTCAAAACAGTAGAAAGAATTATTCCCATCGCCAACGGCCATTTTTCCTGACGTAAAAAAGTATGAAACCAAAGCAAATTAGCGATGCTTGCCAACGATATAATTTTGCTTTTTTCAATGCGATTTAAACTAAAACGATAGAAATAATTCTCAATTTCGTATTTATTCAACAAGGCATAAATCACAATTGTCAATGGAATGGCAACTGCTGTTGTCAATATGCCAATGAGCAATCCGATAGAATGTTGTTTAGTCCAATTTCTTAAGTTCATTTTTATTGTTTAAAGTTCTATATTCCAATTTTTTAATTCATTTATTGCTTGGTAAGCTGTCATGTCGAATTGAATCGGTACCACGCTCGCAAATCCGTTTTCAAGCGCCCACAAATCAGAATCTTCGGATTTATCAGCAGCTTCAAATTGACCACTCAACCAAAAATAGGGATTTCCAAATTGATCCATTCTTTTGTCGAAAAAATCTGCCCACATCGCATGTGCACCGCGACAAATTTTGATTCCTTTGATTTCACTTGCTGCGATATTTGGGATGTTGACATTCAAACAAGTACCAGTAGGCATTTTATTTGCGAGAACACTTTGAACCATTTTTGCAACAATCATTTCCGCACCTAAAAAATCAGCATCAGAATGATAATCAGCCAACGAAAATCCAATCGAGGGAATGCCTTCAATCGCTCCTTCAACAGCCGCCGACATGGTGCCAGAATAAAGCACATTAGTACTCGCATTGTCGCCATGATTAATTCCCGAAACAATCAAATCTGGTTTTCTTTTCATCAATTCATAAATCCCCAATTTGACACAATCCACTGGTGTTCCAGAACAAGTGAAAGCCTTGATTTCTCCAAAAATTTCAGAAGGATTCATTCTCAAAATCGAATTGATAGTAATAGCGTGTCCAGTTCCAGATTGGGGCTTGTCTGGCGCAATCACAACCAGATCGCCAAACGGCTTAACAGCTTTCACCAAGGTAGCAATTCCTTTAGCGAAAATGCCATCGTCGTTGGTGACAAAAATCAATGGTTTCTGAACTGACATGCTGCTGTTTTTTCTTTTGAATGAAATAAAACACGAAAGTAACAAAAATGACAAGACTATAGATTCAAAAATTAATCTTAAGTATTCATTTAAATCCCCTACCTTTGCACCCAAATTCGAATTTTGAATCAAGCTTCTATCCTAAAAATTAGAACAGGTTCAATAGATAGCATTGTATTTTATGAAAAAAATTGACGATTACAGAAAGTTACTTGGTGTTAACAAGACCGCAACTTTGAAAGAGCTTAAATCCGTTTACCGTGGATTAATGAAGGATTTTCACCCTGATAAAATTCAAGACAACGAGGAAGCAAAAATTGAAGCTGAGGAAAAAAGTAAAAACATCATCGAAGCTTATCATTTCATCGTTAGTGTTTGTCCAGAAACGTGGGCTGGTTACAAAGAAGCTTATGAAACAACGATTTCTTCTTCTTTAATTGCTGATATTGAATACAAAGGTGTTACGTTGCGCATTGATTATGCGGATGGAAACAGCTATGAATATTTCGACGTTCCGAAAAATATTTTCACCAAATTCATCAATGCAGATTCACAAAATCGTTTTGCGAGAAGACAAATTTGCAACAATTATGTGCACAGAAAAGTGACGACAAATTTGGTTCCAGCTTAGGATTTCTTTTCATATTATTTTTCTTTTTTAAGAATGTTAATTCTTGTTGATTTTCGGTCAACTGACTTTTGACGTCCTAAATCTTTTTATCTTAGCGCTTTCATGGACGAAACTTTCGGAAAGGCATATAAACTTTGTAGTCAAAAAGCAATTGCTGCTATTTTTGAGCAAAAGAAAAGTGTAAAACAATTTCCTTTTGTAATGCATTATGCGCCAATGGAGCTTCCGACAGACAAATCTTTTCAAGT